>QNAD01000112.1 GCA_003641345.1 Candidatus Zixiibacteriota bacterium
ATAATAACATCGCCAATTTTAACTGTTTTGCTTTTCCGTCTTTTTAGCGGATATCTTAATTCCATAATAAATCTTGACCTATTCTCAAGTGGCTTATAGTTTATAGAATTCTACGCTTTGATGCAATTGAAAGTTGAGGTTTTTTTGATCTGGATTAAAAGAATAGCCCCATTTGTTGTCATTACATTGGTAATCTTATCTATATTATGGTACAACAAACATAAAAAGGCTGAATTTGCCCACAATACCGATAATTACGCTTTGGTCACAGCTCAACTTTGGATAGCCACAGCACAATTTAGAAATGAACCTGAAAAATATTTATCATTCAGGGATTCTCTTTTAACAGCCAAAAATATTTCTATTAAAGAAATAGAGATATATTTAAAAAAATATGAAGAAACGCCTGAAGATTATTATCCGTTTACGGCACAATTAAAAAAGTATGTTGATTCTTTATATATAATTGCTGATTCAGTTTTGGCAATAGAGGGTATTAAAGAGGTTGATTCTTTAAGTAAAAAGCTTAATCTTCAGTAAATTCAAAAGCGTTGGGAAAATATTCTAATTCTCCGTTTGTAAAAGTTACTACATCAAAACGAAAATCACAGTTTGCAAAATTATTTTTTTGTAAATAACCTAAAGCCGCCTGAGAAAGATTATGTATTTTTTTCTTATCAACTCTTTCAACCGGATGCCCAAATTTCAAATTTGAAGCTGATTTAACTTCGACAAAAATTACCAGATTTTCCTTTTTTGCAATCAGGTCAATTTCTTTATGTCCTGCTTGGTAATTTCTTTCAATAATTGTGAATTTTTTTTGTTCAAAAAACTTGGCGGCTAATTTCTCATAGGAACGACCGGTTTTAATTCGGTTGTTTTTAGAGTCCTGATTAAAAGAGGGCATATTGATTTAAAATCTCTGCTACCGGTTTGAAAGATTTACGATGAATATCACATGGACCTTCGCGGCGAAGTTCTTCTATATGTTCAGCAGTGGGGTAGCCTTTATGTTTGGAAAAAGAAAAACCGGGATACATTGCATCGTATTTTTCCATAATTCTATCACGGGTTACTTTGGCGACCACCGAAGCGGCGGCAATTGAACGGCACCTTGAATCACCTTTTACAACAGCAAACTGGGGATAGTCTAATTTTGGAATAGGGAAAGTGCCATCGACAATAACAAAATCAGGAGCTTTTTTAAGGTCCATGACAGCTTTTCTCATAGCCATCAACGATGCCTTGAGAATATTTATTTTATCAATCGATTCATTATCAATAATGCCAATCGCACAGATAGTATCAGAGTTAATTATTTGTTCAAATATTTTATTTCGCCTTACAGGGGATAATTTTTTTGAGTCATCAAGACCGTCCAGTTCCAAGTCTTCAGGAAGAATAACAGCGGCGGCAACAACCGGACCCGCAAGCGGTCCGCGACCAACTTCGTCAACTCCACAAATAAACTGACATCCTTTGTTTCTCAACATTTCTTCGATTTGGTTATAACTAAAATCTGATGTGTCCGTTAATTTATTTTTCATAATAGCCTCTGTTAAGTATCATATTTCTTAAATATAAATTCAATTAAAACCTTATTTATATTTATCGACAGTTTAAACTGGTTTAATTAACAATTTATTTGTATTTATATATCTGAATCAGAGTTATTTATATATGAAGAAAAAAAGTTTTGTATTTCAAATAGTATCAGGTAGCTTAAAAGGAAAAAAAATAAAAGCTCCTGACTTGGGCATCACACGCCCCCCTTTAACAAGATTGCGTAAATCAATCTTTGATTTTCTTATGCCATATATTAGGGAAGCGTATTATCTTGATCTATTTTCCGGTACCGGCTCTTATCTTTTTGAGGCTGTTTCCCGTGGTGCTGTTTCGGCAACAGGCGTAGAACTAAACCGTGAATTAGCAAAGAGTATCAACAATCAGGCAACTAAATTTAAAATTGACAATACATTAAACTGTCTGTGTGGTGATGTTTTTGAAGCAGTTCCGATGCTATTTCAGGCAGACAAAAAATTTGATATTATTATGATTGCACCTCCTCAATATAAAAAAATTATTGATACTACATTAAAAATTATTGGTGAGAATAATATTTTAAAGCAGGGTGGAATAATCCTCACTCAGCAGGATAGTTCAGAAACTGATAAAATAAATTTTGGGCAGTTTAAAGTTAAGCAGAATCGTAAGTATGGAAATACAACTTTTTCTATATTAAATTATTAATAATCAATATTGGCTGGGATAGCTTCTTTAATTCTATTATCAATTAACTTCATTAAATATCTTCGATAAGGAGCAAATACACATTCATTATTACATGGCATTAAATCTTCTAAATTTGCACAATGATTCAAACATTCATCCGTTTTAGCTAAAATTTTATGCGGAATTTTTTCATCTATGTATTCTTCGAAATCATCGACTCGCATAGCAAAAGTTGTTTTGCACTCATCATTATAATGGTTGAAAAAATAAAGATTCAAAGCAAACGTGTTATTATCTAATTTCATGCCAATTGGTTGGATTTCATTATTATTAATAAAATCATCAACACTGAACCATTTCTTACAATTTGGACATTGCTTGAAATTCTTATTGTTGTGTAATCCACGTTCCATATAATTTTTATCGACATATAAAATATAAAATTTACCAGAAAAAAAAACCCGCCGAAGCGGGTTTTTTAATCAAAATAAATTTAATATGACTATTCAGATTTTTCTATATTATTATCAGCCGGTTTTTCAACTACAGTAGGTTCGGTAGCTTTTTGTGGTTTTTCCGTTTTAGCCTTACTACCTGAAACCTTCTTTTTAGCAGATGAATCAGCAATCTGTTCTTTAATACGAGCTGATTTACCAGTTAAGTTGCGCAAATAATATAATTTACTTCGCCTAACTTTACCAGAACGAATCAATTCAATTTTATCAACATTTGGTGAATGAAGAGGGAAAATTCTTTCGACGCCAATACCGCCTGAAACTTTCCTGACAGTAAATGTTTCAGCAGTTCCACCGCCGCGACGCCCAATTACGGTACCTTGAAAAATCTGAATACGTTCTTTATCGCCTTCTTTAATTTTCACATACACCTTAAGAGTATCTCCGGATTTAAACTGAGGAACATTTTCCTTCAGGTACTCCTTTTCAATTTGAGTGATTCTTTTCATCGTTTATATCCTTTCATTTCATTTATCTTCTATCTTAAAACCATCATTTTTGAGCATCTCAATTTCTTTATTGGTAAGCTCGTCTTTATTTATAAGATCAGGACGATTATTCAAACACTTTTTAACAGCTTCAAACCGTCTAAATTTTTTAATTTTAACATGATCACCGGACATAAGCATATCCGGAACTTTAAAACCAAAATAATCTGCGGGTCGGGTATAACAGGGAGTGCCAAGCATCTGATTCATATAAGAATCACCTAAAGCGGATTCGAAATTACCTAAAACTTTTGGAATCAGTCTAACAACCGCTTCGGTAATAACAAATGCTGCCGCTTCGCCTCCAGTAAGAATATAATCCCCAATTGATAATTCATCCATATCATACAGTTTTAAAATTCTTTCATCAATACCCAGATAATGACCACAAATAATTGTCATTCGTTCACAAAGCGACAATTCAATTGCTCTGTCCTGTACAAATTTTTTACCGGCTGCCGAAGTAAGTAAGATTCTTTCTTTCTTATTCGGTTCAGGGACAATGTTTTCAGTTTTAGGTTTATAACCTAATGACTGAAGGCACAAGTCAATCGGTTCCAATTTTAGAACCATGCCGCCGCCGCCGCCATAGGGGGTATCGTCAACTGTCAGATGTTTATCAGTTGTAAAATCCCGCAAATTCAATATTTTAATGTCAAAGAGCTTCTTTTCCAAAGCTTTTCCCAAAAGAGACTGTCTTATTGACTGCTCAAAAAAATCAGGGAAAAGAGTAATAATTTCAATTTTCATTTTCTTTGTTTGACCGGATCATAAAATCGCTTCCAAGCCGGTCAGGTCGATAACAATCTTTTTATCGTTTATATCAACCTCTTTAATATATTTTTTAACAGCAGGAACAAGAATAATCTTGCCCTCTAAATTTTTCACCTGATAAATATCATTAGATGGGTACTGTTCCACTTCGGTAATTTCCCCATATTTTTTTTGACTAACGAAATCATATACTTCACATCCGACCAAATCAAACAGGTAAAAAGTATCATCAGGTAAATCAAATACCTGTTCTTTTGGTACGCCAATCAATTTATTTGTTAACCGGGCAGCCTCTTCAGGATTATCTACCCGGTTAAATTTTAATACTGGCCGACCGCTAATAATTTTAGATGAAATAACTTTGATAATTTCCCAACTTTGATTCTCTTTAATGAGAATTTCTGTCAGGTTTTCAAAACGTTCCAAAAAATCAGTATTAGGTGAAATATATAACTCACCATTCAATCCTCTGGGACGGCCTATTCTACCAACTGTTATAACATCGCCGGTCAACACAATATCTAAAAAATTAGTCTTCTAAAATTTCCAATACCGCTCTTTTACCCTGACGAGCTGAAACAGCCGCCAAAAGAGTACGGATAGATTTTGCGGTTTGTCCAGCTTTTCCGATAACTTTCCCAAGGTCTCCTTGAGCAACGCGAAGTTCAAAAACAATAGTACGTGAACCTTCAATTTCCGTAACTGAAACTTCATCAGGACTATCAACCAATGCGCGGCAGATGTAATCAATAAAGTCTTTCATAATAAATTCCTTTCTGTTCTGTTTGTGATCGTGATTCCGTCACATAATAAAATTCTGTTAAGTAACTCTAACAGCTTATTCTGTTTTTTCACCAGTAGCTTCCGAAGAATCATTAGCCTTAGCTTCAGCAGCAGCTTTTTCTTTAGCAACTTTTGCCTCAGTGGCTGCTTTTTCTTCAGCAGCTTTTGTTTCAGCCGCAACCAAAGCAGCTTTTTTTATTTTCCTTGTTTTCTTAGGACGCTCTTTGATAGAGGTTTTTAGTTCAACACCGGAAACATCCTCACCTTTTTTTATTTTCTCGTATAATTCGCTATATCCGACCTGAGTTAACAAAGAGCTAACAGTATCGGATGGAATAGCGCCATCATCGAGCCATTTGGTGAGTTTATCGGTGTGAACTTTAACTTCTGCCGGTTTCTTGATGGGATCATAGAAACCAAGAATTTCAAGGAACCGTCCATTACGTGCCCGTCGGGAGTCAGCCGCAACGATCCTATAAAAGGGTCGTTTCTTTGTCCCCATCCGACGAAGTCTAATGTGTACCGCCAAAAAATTCCTCCTTACATTGATTAGAAAGGCATCATCCCTTTGGGGAAGCCTTTCGTATTCATTTTATTCATATTGTTAAACATTTTTTGCATTTGTGAAAATTGTTTTAATAATTGATTAACTGCCTGAATAGAATTACCGGAACCAGCGGCAATTCTTTTTTTCCTTGAGCCGTCAATCACTCTTGGGTTACGGCGTTCTTCGACAGTCATAGATTGAATAATCGCCAACATCCTGCTGACATCTTTTTCTTCAACCTTAATACCTTTCATCGCTTTCCCTGCCCCCGGAATCATTCCCATAAGATTTTCAAGTGGTCCCATTTTTCTTATTTGCTGCATCTGCTCCAGAAAATCCTCAAAATCAAATTGAGCTTTCATTATCTTTTTCTGAAGCTTTTCAGCTTTTTCCATATCTACCGTTTCCTGGGCTTTTTCAACCAGCGATAAGATATCTCCCATTCCAAGTATTCTTGAGGCTAATCGGTCTGGATGGAAAACTTCGAGTTCTGATAATTTTTCGCCGATTGATGCAAGCTTGATGGGGCATCCCGTAACCTGCCTGATAGACAAAGCCGCTCCACCGCGAGCATCACCATCGAGCTTGGATAAAACAACTCCGGTGATATTAAGACGGTCATGAAATTCTCGCGAAACATTAACAGCATCCTGCCCTGTCATAGAGTCGGCTACCAAAAGAATCTCATGTGGTTTTGTGTGTTGCTTGATATCTTCCAACTCTTGCATAAGCTTATCGTCAACATGCAGACGACCGGCAGTATCAAGAATTACCAAATCAATAAAGTTCTTTTCAGCATACTTTACAGCTTCACGGCAAATTTCCTGAGGAGATTTATTTTCAAGATGAAAAAATTCGACATCAATAGAATCAGCCAAAATATTAAGTTGTTTAACCGCAGCCGGACGATAAATATCAGCCGCAACCATAAGTGGTTTTTTCTTTTTACGTTTGTTCATTAAAGCAATTTTACCGGTTAAAGTAGTTTTACCGGAACCTTGTAAACCACAAATCATATAGACGGTAGGTGTTTTATCGACTGGAGCAAGATCAATAACTTTTTTACCAAGCAATTCAACGAGCTCGTTATGAACAACTTTTATAACCTGTTGCCCCGGCTCGATTGATTTTAGAACATCAGTTCCAACAGATTTAGCTTCAACTGCTTTAACAAAATCACGAGCAACTTTATAATTGACGTCAGCTTCAAGCAGAGCCTGACGCACCTCACGCATCGCATCCTTGATGTTACGCTCAGATAATCTTCCCGCACCACGAAGCTTTTTAAAGGTCAGTTCCAGTTTTTCACTTAACGCATCAAACATAATTTTAAAAAACCCAAAAATAATTAAAAGCAGGCAATACTTACCCACTAGGCTATTTCACATTTTTACCCGATTTTCATCGGGGAAAAAACCAAAAAGTGAACCAATATAGATAAAATGAGATTAATTGCAAGAGAT
>QNAD01000113.1 GCA_003641345.1 Candidatus Zixiibacteriota bacterium
ACAAACTCTGGTGTTACATCAGCTTCGCATAATAAATCAAACAGATTAGTTTCTTCAGTAATCTTATTCTCTGTTTTAATATCTATTGAACGATTTTCATTTTTTAAAACATCAGCCAATCTGCTCTCTAATTCATGTAACTTCGTGAGGATCTCTTCATTATTTTCATTCTTTGAATCTATCCGATTTTTACTATCGGAAGATATCATTGAATCGCCTGCACCCTGTTTTTTTGCTTCTTGTTTAGTGGCATCAGGAAATATTGCGTTGGATTGACCGACTGTTGGGTTCTCAAGGCAAGCGGTAATTTCTATTCTGTTATTTCCAAGTTCCCCAATTAACTCACGGGTTTTTAATATAATGGCATCACCACCCATTTCTGAGCGAACCATCTTTAATGCAGAAGCCGATGTTTCAGCTTTGAACGATTTAATTATCATCTTGTATCCTCACCATTCCTAAAGAGACCAACTCTACATCCGGTATGATTTCGTTGTAGGAAACAACTGTTAGTTGCGGATAAGCCACCTCGACCAATCTTCTGAGTGCTAACCTGATGTTCGGCGAGCAAATAACTATTGGCTGATGACCGGCATTCTGTAATTGTTCTAATTGTTCACCTATTCGATTCAACAACAACTCTGACAAAGCCGGATCAATTACCAGCATCAAACCCTGTTTGGTACTCTGCACCGATTCACCGAGCTGTTGTTCAATTTGTGGATCTATAGTAAATACATTTATCTTGCCATCTTTATCTTTCAGAGATTCCGTTATTTGCCTTTTGAGAGACATTCTGACATATTCCGCCAACACATCATTATCTTTGGTGACACCGATATAATCAGATATAGTTTCGATAATAGTTGCCAAATCTCTTATCGGGATGCGTTCATTTAGAAGCAGTTGTAAAACATTATGCATCACACCAAGAGTTATAGGCTCAGGAATAACTGCATCAACTAAAGCCGGAGAATCTTCTTTTAGAGTATCAACTAAATGCTGAACATCCTGACGGCTTAACACCTCGGTTGCCGAGTTTTTAATAGCTTCAGTAAGATGTGTTGCCAGAACTGCTGATGCTTCCACTACTGTATAATTTCTTGCTTCAGCCATTTCTTTAAGATTGGGGATAATCCAAGTAGCACTTAAACCGTAAGCAGGATCTTTTGTATCAAAACCATCGAGTTTCTCTTCGGCAAATCCAGGATTGATAGCCAAAAGATGATCTGGCATTAGTTCAAACGAAGCAACTTTGATTCCTTTGACTTTGATTTGATATTCATTCGGTTTAAGCCTGACATTATCTCTTATTCTAATCGATGGAACAATAATACCTAATTCGGAAGCTATTTGTTTTCTTATAACTGAAATTCTTTCTAAAAGATCTCCGCCCTGATTGGCGTCAACTAATGGAATCAATCCATAACCGATTTCCAAACCAAGAACATCAACCTTCAATAAATCTTCGGTACGCTCTTCTACTACCGGTTTCTGCTCTTTGGTTTGTTGTATCTGATTTTCTTCATGTTCCTTTTTTTCAATCGCACCTTTTGTGACATAAGCTATACCACCAACAACAGCACCAAGAGTCATGAAAATAGTAGTCGGCATTCCAGGTAGAAGTCCAAAAATTATTAGAACTCCGGCAGCCACAAATATTGCCCTTGGCTGACGAGTAAGCTGCTCAGCGAGATCGGTACCCATATCACTGGTTGAATTTGATCTGGTGACAATGATACCGGAGGCAGTTGAAACCAATAGTGCCGGAACCTGTGTTACAAGACCATCACCGATTGACAGGAGTGAATATGTCTTAAGAGAATCCTGCAGACTCATATCATTGATAGCAATACCAATAATGAATCCACCAATAATATTAATAAGCGTAATTAAAATACCTGCAATCGCATCGCCCCTGACAAATTTCGAGGCTCCATCCATCGCTCCGTAAAAATCTGCTTCACGAGCAATTTCAGAACGACGATCACGGGCTTCTTCATCGGAAATTATGCCAGCGTTCAAGTCTGCATCAATAGCCATCTGTTTACCCGGCATAGCGTCCAAGGTAAATCTTGCGGCAACCTCAGATATACGTCCGGCACCTTTGGTAATAACAACAAATTGAATAATAACCAGAATTATAAAAACGATAAAACCGACAACATAATTCCCCTGCACAACAAAATTACCAAACGAATTGATAACATCCCCAGCAAAGGCATGACCAAGAATCAAACGAGTCGAGGCTACGTTCAAAGACAGGCGAAGCAAAGTAACAATTAAAAGCATACCGGGGAAAACCGATAAATCTAAGGGCCTTTTGACATACAGTGTTGTCAAAAGAACTACCAGTGAAAAAGTGATATTGAAGGCTAAAGCAAAATCAAGCAGTGAGGTGGAAATCGGTATGATTAAAACACCGATAATCGCTACTACACCTAAAGCCAAAAATATATCTGAGCGAGCACTTATTTTTTCAAGTAGAGTTTGTTGTCCGATAGGATTACTCATCTCAACTCATTACCTTCCCTTTTAAGCGATAGACATAAGCCAGAACTTCAGCAACAGCACGATACAGATGCATCGGCACAATCTGTTCAATTTCACAAACCTTAAATAAAGCTCTTGCCAGTGGTTTATCTTCGATAACCGGAATATCATTCTCATAAGCAATTTCTTTAATTTTCTGCGCCATTAATCTTTCACCTTTAGCAACCACAAACGGTGCAGAATTAACTGATGAATCATATTTTAAAGCGACAGCGATATGGGTTGGGTTAGTAATAACAACGTCGGCCTCGGGAACAGAATTCATCATTCGATTGCGAGACATCTCTCTTTGTAACTGCCTGATTCTTGATTTAATCTGCGGAGATCCATCAGTATCTTTACTCTCGTCCTTAATTTCCTGTTTGGACATTTTAATAGATTTTTCAAATTCATATTTTTGATAAGCATAATCGATAGCTGCGATAATTAGTACAATCGCGCCAATCTTCAAAGCCAAAATCACAGCCAACTGAACCATTGTTCCGGCTATTTGTGGGATTGTCATATCCGATAATTGGAAAAATGATTCAAACTCTGATTCTATTGCTTTATAACCAACAAAACCGATTACTGATAACTTGAGAGTATCTCTGACTAATTGAACCAATGACTTCATCGCAAAAAGTTTTTTTGCACCATTTACTATATTTAGTTTATCCAATTTCGGCTCTAAACCTTTAGTGGAAATCTTAAAACCAACCTGTGCTACATTTATTCCAAACCCTATTACTGCCATTGCCGCAAAAATTGGAAACATAATGGTAAAGAACTGAACCATGCTATCACCGAAAATTTTCGCAAATGTTGGATCAGACGAAGCTATTACTGGTGCATTTCTCATATTATAGGCAAACATCGTTTTGATTTGTTCAATTGCACTTGGACCAACCGTATAAAGTGAAAGAAAACCAAGAATAATAATTGCTGCTGCATTTAGTTCCTGTGACTTTACAACTTTACCTTCTTCTCTGGCTTTTTCCCTTCGCCTGGGAGTCGCCTTCTCAGTTCTTTCCTGAAAATTATCCTGAGACATTAGCCCCTCCCCATCAAAAGAAGCAATTGATTCATTTCTGAATTGAGATAGGTGATACCCTTTTCGAGAACATAAGCAAAAATTGGCATCGATATAGCCATGATTAACAGACCCATCGCTATTTTAATTGGAAAACCAACAAAAAATACGTTCATAGTCGGCATCGTTTTGGCAATCGTACCCAATGCAATGTCAGTTAGGAAAAGGGAAATAATTATCGGAGCGGAAATCTTTAAAGCAATAATAAATATATATGCTGAATATCTGATTATTAACTCACCAACACTGCCACTTATTTCAACTCCTGCCGGAGGAATCAATTTATAACTGTCAACAAATGCGGTGATAACTAAATGATGTCCGTTCAATGTAATGAATACCAAGATGGCAATCACATTCCAAAATGCACCTATGACCGACACTTGAGTACCAAGTGATTTATCAAGTTCATTTGCCATTGCTAATCCAATCTGATAACCAACAATTGAACCGGCAGTATAAACACCGTAAAAGATCAGCATAAAAAACAGACTGATTATTACTCCAACTAATATTTCCTTGAATGCCAATCCGGCTAATTCCCAGTTTGATTGAATCTCGGGAAGTGTCACATGGTTGAGAGTTGATACCACGATAAACGAAAGAAGAATCAATAACCCGACTTTTATAGTTTTAGGTAGAGAGTTATGCCCAAGAACCGGTGCCATTGCAAAAATTCCGGTTCCGCGAAGTAAAACTAAAATAAATATTTGGGCTTTATCAGCAGTATAATTAACAAAGTCAAACAATTTTTAAATCCTTCCTCATTGTAACTCTGTTTTATATCTCAAATCTCATGCCAAACCAGCACCGTTGATTTGATTGCGTATGTCATTGTATCGCTAAGACTTAAACTGGGGTATTTTTAAGTGATTTTAGTTTTGATTTTATTTGAGAAAAAAGTTACCACTGCTGTCGGAAAAATATTCACATGTTCACTTTTTGAACAATGCGACAATGAAAATCTTATCCTGCAAATCCAGGAATAAGTTCAAACATATGAGTTGTGAAATCGGTCAATCTATTGATAATCCAGGGTAAAAATAGAAGTAAAGACAATGCGACTGCTAATATTTTGGGGATAAATGTCAAAGTCATTTCCTGAATCTGAGTTACAGCTTGAAATATTGAAATAATCAAACCAACTACAAGACCGGCTAAGAGAAGCGGTCCTGCAACCATTATAGTTAACATTAAAGCTTCACGACCTATTGATACAACCATTTGTGGTGTCATTTTCTACCTCTTATAAATGAAATGATTCAACTAAAGATTTAATAAGCATATACCAGCCATCAACCAGTACGAATAACAAAATTTTAAATGGTAACGATACGATGATAGGTGGTAACATCATCATTCCCATCGACATCAAAACTGATGCCACAACCATATCAATCACCAGAAATGGCACAAATATAACAAATGCTATCTGGAACGCTGTTTTTAATTCTGATATGACAAAACCTGGTACCAATACGTGTAATGGAATATCGTCAGCATTATCAGGATGTTCCAATTTTGCAATATTTACAAATAGAGCCAGATCTTTCTCTCTTGTCTGAGATAACATGAATTTTTTAAACGGTGCAGTCGCTTTGGTAAATGCTTCTTCTTTTGGTATCTGTTCTTCCAGATATGGTTTAATCCCTTCATTGTATGATTTATCGATAACCGGAGACATAACAAAAAATGTCAATATCAAAGCGAGGGCAATAAGAAGTTGGTTTGGAGGCATCTGATGAATACCCATTGCCTGTCTTAAAAAAGATAATACCACTGCAAAACGAATAAATGAGGTCACCATAATAATAATAGATGGAGCCAACGCCAACACTGTCATCAAAATTACAATTTGTAACGTTGTTGAAAATTCAGCAGGTTCTGTTGCTTCTCCAACTTCGACTGAAATTTTAGGGATTGATTGTGCTAATGAATTTGCCGCAAAGCAAAAGATACTACATCCCACAGCAGATAATTTTAAAAATATTCGTTTCATAAAATCCTATTTTATTTTTTTTATTGCAGGCTAAATCCATATAACTCTGCAAATATATGTTCAGCTTTTTACCGTAAGCGGTTTTCCCTTATGACTAAACTCTTTAACTTTGTTTGATGCAACCGACAAAAATTCTTTGAAACTGTTCTGATTAATCTGCGTTGACTCAACTTGTTCAACAGATAAAATCTCGTCAGTTTCATCTGTAGTTAACTCAGTTAACATCGAAATATTCTGTTCAGTTACACCAACCAACACTGATTTATTCCCTACTCTGACCAATGAAATTGTCTTTTTGGGAGCTACGTAAGTTGTCTCTATAACTTCCAGAGAGTCTAAACTCTTGTTCCCTGAGAACTTTTTACCCATCGTCTTTTTTAGTAAATAGACGCTTAAATAAATAGCGACCAACACAATCACCAAAGCACTGATAATTTTCAAAAGCGATGGCACTACCGATGTTGCTAACTGATTATTATCAGATTCAGATACAGTTCCATCTGCATTATTCATCCCAATCAGTTCAGCATTAGCTTTACCGGTATTGATAAACATTAAACCGACAACAGCCGTAAAAACAATTACCGCAACCGTTACAAGCATCCTTCGATTTGAATTGATTTTATTCATTTAAAGTTTTTAATCTTTCTTCAGGCGTTAGAAGTTGTGTAACACGAACACCGAAGTTTTCATCAATAACTACTACTTCCCCACGAGCAACAGCTTTACTATTGACCAGTACATCAACCGGTTCACCAGCCAACTTATTCAATTCAACAACCGAACCGGGACCTAAAGCCAAAATATCAGAAATTCTCATTTTAGTTCTACCGAGTTCGATAGCAACTGGTAAATTGACATCCATGAGCATATCAATATTTTTTCTTTCACTTTTTGAAGCCGGTTCTGCCAAATGCTGAAATTGAGCATTAGATACCTCGGGCTTGGGACCAAAATCTATATCATCAGGATTTTTCCCAGCATCTTCCTCCGGAAGATCTTCAAGCATTGCTAACATTGCCGCTTCGGCATCTTCTTCTGACTCATCATCTTCATTTACAATCTTATTATCATTGTCTGAACTCTCAGCCTCAGATTG
>QNAD01000114.1 GCA_003641345.1 Candidatus Zixiibacteriota bacterium
AATAATTACCAAGATGAGATTGGATGGCATTATCATCATTCAGATTGGTATAAGCAAAAATCAAAAAATTATTTCCAATGGAATTTGATAGAAACATTTAATAATACAATATATCGGAATAAAACTGACAGAGAAATTGCTATACAACAATTTGCTTCATTTGTTTATTTGAATCGTTTTTATCCTGCTGTTTTTAGAGCGGGTTGGGTATGGGAAAACAGAGATTTTAGTAATTGGTTGGACAGTTTGATACCTTTTGATTATTCTCATAATTGGAGTGAAGTTGATAATGACTTGAATTTTTACCACCCCAATAAAAATAATCTTTTTGAATCAGGTAAATTATCAAGAACAATAATCAAGTCTGTTGAGAAAGATACAACTTATATCGAATCTTTATTTAGAAAAGCTTCCCATGGAGAAACTGTTTTATATTCCTATTACACTCATAACTATGGTATCACAAAAAATAATAACTGTATTATATCTGCCGCTAATAGAACACATAGTAAATTAAAAAAATTATCCCAAAAATACGGAGTTAAATTTCGATATTGTTCTGCTTCAGAGGCTGCTCAATTGATGTTGAATATTAAAGACAGTTCTCAATATACGTTAAATGTTAATTTTAATAAATCTGATAAATCAATATGTGTTTCAAATAGTAATAATACTTTTGGCGTACCTTTGATTTGTTATAAAACAACTGAAAATGAAATAAAAGGAGCTTTTTTAAGTCAATCTAAGAATGGTTGGTATTATGTTATTAATAACTCATCTATTATTTCATTTATAATTGCTTCAGTAAATAAAAATGGAAATGCATTTGTCTCTAAAGACTATATAATCAGGCAATAATTGTATCTTTGATACCCCAAAAACACAAACTTGCTATAATTATTACATTTTTGTATCCTAAATTGATTTTAAGTGTAGAATTTAATATAAAATTCTAAATAATGAATATAAAAAAATGAGAAATATATGAAAAATTTGATTACAAAAATATTCGGGACTAAACATGAACGGGATGTAAAAAAAATTCAACCTCAAATTGATGAAATAAATGCCCATTTTGCAAAACTTGAAAAACTTTCCGAAGAAGAACTAATCAGTAAAACCGAAGAATTCCGCAATCGGTTCAAAGATGGTGAATCAGTAGATGATCTTATGCCCGAAGCATTCGCCGTAGTTAAAGAAGCTTGCCGGCGACATGTCGGTCAAACCTGGGATATAGCCGGACAACAGACAGAATGGAATATGGTTCATTTCGATGTTCAGTTAATAGGCGGAATAGCTCTTCACCAAGGGAAAATCACAGAAATGGCAACCGGTGAAGGTAAAACTTTGGTCGCAACACTCCCGACATATTTGAACGCAATCACAGGAAAAGGCGTTCATATTGTAACAGTCAATGACTACCTTGCCCGTCGTGATAGTGAATGGATGGGGAAAATATATGAGTATCTTGGATTAACTGTCGGCGTAATTCAAAACCAGATGAACAATGCTGAACGAAGAGTTCAGTATGAAAAAGATATAACTTTTGGTACTGCAAATGAGTTTGGATTTGATTACCTTCGCGACAACATGGCTCAAACCGCAGAGGACAGAGTCCACCGCAATTACCATTATGCTATAATTGATGAAGTTGACTCAATTTTAATCGATGAAGCCAGAACCCCTTTGATTATTTCTGGAACGATTGAATCTAATGTTCAGGATCGTTATCGGGAAATGAAACCTACCGTTGACCGGATTGTTAGAAAACAACAAAACTTGGTCAATGACATGATTGCCAAAGCGGAAAAACTGCTAAAAAATGAACAGGCTGAAGATGAGTTTGAAATTGGAACAATTCTACTAGCCGCTAACAGGGGAGCACCAAAAAATAAACGCCTATTGAAAATACTTAAAGAAACCGGAATGAAAAAATTGATATCTGATGTGGAAGCATCTTATATGCGCGACAAAAAACTCCATGAAATCGATGACAGACTATACTATTTTATTGATGAAAGAGAGCATTCAATTGCCCTAACTGATCTGGGTACAGAACAACTAACACCAGATGAACAAAAACTATATGAAATTCCGGACATCTCAACTATGCTCTCTGAACTTGAAGGGGATGAATCTCTATCTACTGAAGATCGCCAGAAAAAAACCGATGAAATTTATCGTGTCCATGCCGAACGATCTGAAAAAGTACATGCTATAAATCAGCTTCTACGAAGCTATTCACTCTATGAAAAAGATGTTGAATATGTAATTGAAGATGGTAAAATTATGATTGTGGATGAGTTCACCGGACGGATACTTGCCGGTCGCCGTTACTCTGACGGACTTCATCAGGCAATCGAAGCCAAAGAAGGGGTCAAAATTGAAGATGAATCCCAAACTCTGGCAACTATTACTCTTCAAAATTATTTTCGTATGTATGAAAAACTTGCCGGCATGACTGGTACCGCTGAAACCGAAGCAGAAGAATTATTTGACATATATAAACTGGAAGTAATAGTTATCCCTACCAATCGGGAATGTATTCGCGATGACATGGAAGATTTCATCTACCGGTCCCGACGTGAAAAATATAATGCAATTATCAAAAAAATCAGAGAGAAATATGAAAACGGCCAGCCAGTACTGGTGGGAACTATCACGGTCGATGTTTCTGAAACTTTATCCCGAATGCTTAAACGAGCCGGTATAAAACATAATGTTTTAAATGCCAAACAACACCAAAGCGAAGCGGAAATTGTAACTCAAGCCGGACAAAAAGGTTCGGTTACTATTGCTACCAACATGGCAGGTCGTGGAACAGATATTAAACTTGGAGAAGGTGTCATAGAATTAGGCGGACTACATATTATCGGAACAGAAAGACATGAATCAAGGCGGATTGACCGCCAGTTACGCGGACGTGCCGGACGTCAGGGTGACCCTGGCTCATCACAGTTTTTCTTATCTCTTGAAGATGATCTTATGCGTCTGTTTGGTGGAGACCGCCTGGGATCTATTATGGATAGGCTCGGGGTAGAAGATGGCGAAGTAATCGAACATAAAATGGTTACTAAAGCAATCGAAAGAGCACAAAGAAAAGTCGAAGCTCAAAACTTTGCTATACGTAAACATACTCTTGAGTATGATGATGTTATGAATGTTCAGCGTAAATGGATTTATGAAAGACGACTGGCGGCACTTGAAAGAGAATCAATTAAAGATGAAGTAGTTGAACTTATCTCTGAAGTTCTGGATTTACTTATTGAAACCTACTGTCCCTCAGATAAACATCCTGAAGAATGGAATCTTAATAACTTTATAAATGAGCTACGGAAAATCTATCTTTTCGCATTAGAGCTTAAAGAAGAAGATATTCCCGCTTTGACATCTGAAACCCTAAAAGAAAAAGTCCTCAATGCCGTTATGCGGTATTATACACAAAAAGAAGATGCTTACGGTGAAGAAATAATGCGTCAATTGGAACGCTATGCCGTTCTCTCTACTATTGACCAATACTGGCGGGATCATCTGGCAGAAATGGAAGAACTCCGTACCGGTATCGGACTCAGAGCCTATCATCAAGGCTTAGGAAAACCGATTGATATTTATAAACGGGAAGCATTCCAAGCCTTTGAAAAAATGATCAATGACATTGATAAAGATATTGTTAGCCTTGTCTATAAACTACAGGTAAATATCCCTGATAAATCAAGATCTGAGCGTAGAAAAGAATTGGAGTCAGCATCCACCTCACACGCTGACTCAACTGGAATGGGTTTTGCCGGTGGCGGTTCTCAAAAACCTGACATACAGGGTGGACAGGGATCAAATCCGATGGCACAAGCATCACAATCCGGAAAACAGACTCGCACAATAAAACGTCAACAACCAAAAGTTGGACGCAACGATCCGTGTCCTTGTGGCTCCGGTAAAAAATATAAAAAATGCCACGGAGCAAATTCATAGAACACACTTCGTGTGATTATTTTTTAATTAAAAGCATGAGATGTCAAAACTGCAGGAGTTTTGACATCTAAACTATTTCAGTGTTTGGTTACAACAAGGCAAGCCTCTTCGAGGCTTTCCCTACAGAAGAATCTATACATACGATGAAAATCGTAGGAGAGGTTTCGAAGAAACCTACTCTATTATTCACCATAATTTTTATTATTATTATATGATAAAAAATCCGGCCAGATGATAACGGGATTTCATATATATGTAAATCTCTTTGAGAAATTACAATTTCATGAATTTTGTTAAAAAAGTCAGGAGCCTTAAAGGCTCCTGACTTACAAATATATCAAAGTTTCTCAAGCATTCACTACTTAAACAAACTTCGTCAGAAATTAGTCCAACATCGTTGGCTGGCTTAGTACATGCCGGGCATGCCACCGCCCATTCCACCCATGCCACCTGGCATAGCTGGAGCAGCATCACCTTTTTCTTCCGGTTTGTCAGCAATGACAGCTTCTGTAGTAAGAAGCAGACCGGCAATAGAAGCGGCATTTCTCAAAGCAGTGCGAGTAACCTTGGTCGGGTCAATAACACCGGCTTTGATCATGTCTTCGTATTTGTCAGACTGAGCATTATACCCAAAAGCATCTTTCTCGGCGATAACTTTATTTACCACAACAGAGGCTTCCACACCGGCGTTGGCAGAAATCTGACGAATAGGTTCTTCAAGAGCACGACGGACAATATTCATACCGATAAGTTCGTCACCTTCGATTTTAATATTATCAAGGCTTTTGATAGCACGAAGTAGAGCCACGCCACCACCAGGGACAATACCTTCTTCAACAGCGGCACGGGTAGCATGCAAAGCATCTTCCACACGAGCTTTCTTTTCTTTCATTTCAGTTTCAGTAGCGGCACCAACATTGATAACGGCTACACCACCGGCTAATTTAGCCAAGCGTTCCTGAAGTTTTTCACGGTCATAATCAGAGGAAGTATCATCTATATGTTTACGAATCATTGTGATGCGACCCTTGATATCATCTTTTTTACCGCCACCTTCAACGATAGTAGTGTTATCTTTATCAATTGTGATTTTTTTGGCAGAACCTAAATCTTCGATAACAGCATTTTCAAGTTTGAAGCCAAGTTCTTCAGAGATAACTTTACCACCTGTAAGAATAGCAATATCTTCAAGCATAGCTTTACGACGATCACCAAAACCCGGAGCTTTAACAGAACCAACTTTGATAGTTCCGCGAAGTTTATTGACAACCAGTGTTGCCAGTGCTTCACCTTCGATATCTTCAGCAATAATCATCAGCGGTTTGCCACTCTGGGCAACTTTTTCAAGAATAGGGAGAAGGTCTTTCATGTTGGAAATCTTTTTGTCATAGATAAGAATCATCGGATCTTCGAGTACTGCTTCCATAGAATCAGGATCAGTTACAAAGTAAGGTGAAAGATAACCACGGTCAAACTGCATACCTTCGACAACGTCTAAAGTAGTGTCAGCTGTTTTAGCTTCTTCTACAGTGATAACACCGTCTTTACCAACTTTTTCCATAGCTTCGGCAATCAAATCACCAATAACTCTATCATTATTAGCAGAGATAGTGCCAACCTGTGAAATCTCATCTTTACCGGATACCGGTTTGGACAAAGTAGCTATAAATTCATTAACATGATCAACAGCAGAGTCAATACCACGTTTGAGAGCCATCGGGTTAATACCGGCAGTTACGTTTTTGATACCTTCACGGTAAATAGATTGGGCAATAACGGTCGCAGTAGTGGTACCGTCACCGGCGATATCAGATGTTTTCGAAGCAACTTCTTTAAGCATCTGGGCACCAATATTTTCAAAACTATCTTCAAGATCAATTTCTTTGGCAACCGTAACACCATCTTTAGTAACGGTCGGAGAACCAAATTTTCTTTCCAAAACAACATTACGTCCTTTAGGACCTAATGTAACTTTGACAGCATCGGCAAGTTTATCAACACCAAGTTTCAACTTGGCACGAGCATCAGTATCAAAATTTATAATCTTAGCCATTATTTAAACTCCTTATTTTTTTAGCTGTTTTGAATAACAGCAAAGATATCAGATTCACGCATAATTAAATACTCTTCATTAGCAATTGAAACTTCTGTACCACTATATTTACCGTACAGAACGCGGTCACCTTTTTTAACTTCAAGCGGTAAAGTTTTACCATCTTCAGTCAAACGACCAGTACCGACTTCGATAATTTCACCTTCCATCGGTTTTTCTTTGGCGGTATCAGGAATAATAATTCCGCCTTTTTTGGTTTCTACTTCTTCTACCGGTTTTACAACTACACGGTCAGCAAGAGGTTTTACATTCATTTTAGTTTCTCCTATGTTTATTCATTTAATAAATCATATATATTCAATTGTTAGCACTCTCCTAAAGTGGGTGCTAACAAGCGATCAATATAACTTTAACGCTTTTCTTGTCAAGAAGTTCATTAAAAAAATAATATAATCCCAGATAGTTTCCCTTCTCCCTGCCATTTCTTGTATTCTATTGGTGTACAAGCCGTTACGGAAAACATAATAATCTTGCTATTATATTTAAGGAAATATGTAAATTTTAAAAGTGCAAAAAATGGAACTGATACTTGTATTTTTGGTTTTCATTTATTAAAATTGATTAATTAAAAGGAGATAAATTTTGCAAAAAGCAGCTGAAAATTCAAATGT
>QNAD01000115.1 GCA_003641345.1 Candidatus Zixiibacteriota bacterium
GGTAGCTAAGAAAAAAGTGGCTAAGAAAAAAGTCGTCAAAAAAAAGGTGACTAAGAAAAAGGTAGCCAAGAAAAAAGTAGCCAAGAAAAAAGTCGTCAAGAAAAAGGTAGCCAAGAAAAAGGTAGCCAAGAAAAAAGTCGTCAAAAAAAAGGTAGCCAAGAAAAAGGTAGCCAAGAAAAAGGTAGCCAAGAAAAAGGTAGCCAAGAAAAAAGTAGCCAAGAAAAAGGTCGTCAAGAAAAAAGTAGCTAAGAAAAAATCAAAGCGTAAACCAAATGCTGCTTTTATGCGTCCGATGGATTTATCTCCTGAACTTGGGGCTATTGTTGGTAACAAGAAAATGCCGCGTACCGAAGTAACCAAAAAACTCTGGGCTTACATCAAGAAATATAAACTTCAGGACAATAAAAACAGACGGATGATTAATGCTGATGAAAAACTGGCTAAAATTTTCGGTAGAAAAAAACAAGTCAATATGTTTGAAATGACCAAATTGGTTAGTAAGCATATCAGTTAAAATCTGAATTTACATATTATTTAAAAAGGCTGGTTCTTCCAGCCTTTTTTTGTAATAATGTTTACAAATCTATGTCTTGTTCTTATAATTATGAAAATATAAGGAGTAAATCATGAAGTTTTCTGTCAATTATTTAAAATTATTTCTAATTTTCATTCTGATTTCTATTTTCTCAGCTTGCAGTATAAATCAAACAGTTGAAATTCCTCCTCCCCCTGAAACAAAAGTAAACACTGTCATTGATACTCTCCACGGACACGCCATAGCCGATGATTACCGTTGGCTCGAAGAACAATACAGTGATGAAACCAGACAGTGGATTGAAATGCAAAATAACTATACTCGTTCTATCTATGACCAATTACCTGTAAATACAAAAATAAGTGATCGCGTTACCGAATTGATGGAAGTGGATTATGTTAGCACTCCAAGATATAAAAACGGAAAATATTTTTATTATAAGCAAGTCGCAAATGATGATTTGTACACAATCTATTACAAGAAAAATTTTGATGCTCCTGAGGAAATTCTGATAGACCCTCATCCGATGAGCGAAGATCATTCGGTAAGTGTTGAAATTATTGATATTTCTGACGATGGTGGAATTCTTGTTTACGGCGTTCGCAAGGGAGGCGATGACCAACTTGAGATAAGATTACTGGATGTAGCCACCAAAAAGGATTTGCCGGATATTCTCCCAACAGATTTTTATTATTCCAATGTTACCATCACTAATAACAACAAAGGGCTATTCTATTTTAAAAATTCAACAGAAATTGGGCCGCGTATTTATTATCATCAAATTGGTACCGAATATTCAAGTGATAAAATGATTTTCGGTAAAAATTCAAAACCGGGTGAGTTTATATCTGTTTCACTATCGATAGATGGACGTTATCTGTTTCTCTCAGTTAATCCAAATAATGGCAAACCGATGAATCTTGTTTATTACAAAGATTTAACAAAAAAAACCAAAATTAAACTTCTGACTAACAATATTGAAGCTCACTTTTATCCTTCGGCAGTTAGCAATATAGTTTATCTTCAAACTGACTGGCAAGCCCCCAATTGGAAAATTATGAAAGTTGATTTGAATAGTCCCGATGTTAAAAATTGGGAAGAAGTAATTCCGGTATCTGACTTAGTCATTAGAGATTTTACTCTATCAGATAAAAAGCTTTGTGTGACTTATCTTGATTCTGTAAAATCAAAAATTTCTATTTTTTCAGGTCAGGGGGAATTTGTTCAGGATATCACATTCCCAACTTTAGGCAATGTCAGTTCAATTTCAGGTAACTGGAATAATGATGAAGCTTTTTACAGTTTTTCTTCTTATAATTTACCAAGAACCATATATCGCTTTGATCATAAAACTTCAAAATCTGAAATCTGGTTTGAATCCAAACAAAAAGTCAATAGCGATGATTTTGTAGTCAAGCAAGTTTGGTTTGATTCTAAAGATGGCACTAAAATTCCGATGTTTATCGCTTATAAAAAAAATATTCAACTAAACGGAAAAAATCCTACTCTGATGAATGGATACGGTGGTTTTAATGTTAATATTTTACCTCGTTTCAGCATTACTCACCTCACTTGGATGGAAAATGGAGGTATATATGTTGATGTTAATCTCAGAGGTGGCGGTGAATTTGGTGAAGCATGGCATAAAGCCGGTAAATTTGAAAATAAACAGAACACATTTGATGATTTTATATCTGCCGCAGAATGGTTGATTAAAAATAAATATACAAGCTCTGAACATCTTGCTATCAGGGGCGGAAGTAATGGTGGTTTACTGGTAGGTGCCTGTTTAACTCAAAGACCTAATCTGTTCAAAGCGGTAATTTGCACTTATCCACTTTTGGATATGCTTCGTTATCAAATGTTCTTAGTTGGTAAATTCTGGGTAAATGAATATGGGTCTGCCGAAAAACCGGAACAATTTGAATACATTTATGAATATTCCCCATACCATCATGTCAAACCAAATACTAATTATCCTGCAGTACTTTTCATAACCGGCGATGGCGATACACGGGTTGACCCATGCCATGCCCGTAAAATGACAGCTCTGTTACAAGCCAATAATAGCTCTAATAACCCAATAATGTTACGCTATGAAATAAAAGCTGGACATTCCGGAGGAAAGCCTAAAAGTGAAATAATCAAAGAAGTTGTTGAAGATTTGAATTTCCTTTTCTGGCAGCTAAATTAAAAAAAATTATTTTCTTTTTTGAATTAGGAATATTAGTGATATATTGAATTAGAAATTGAAATAAATGATTTGCTTTATATGGGTAATTTCATATTATAAGCATGTTGTGAAATTATTCACATATGAAAAGTGAGAGATAATGTTAAAGATAAAACCATTTCAGGGATTAAGGCCACATGTTGATTATATACAAGAAGTTGCCTCTCCTCCCTACGATGTATTGAACAGTGATGAAGCCAGAAAGTTAGTGAAAGATAACCCACATTCTTTTTTAAGAATTAATAAACCTGAAGTCGATTTCTCCGAAAACGAACAAATTGATAATAATCGAATTTATGAAAAAGGACTGGAAAACCTTAACCGATTTATTGCCGATGAACTTATGATTTTGGATTCTAAGCCGTGTTATTATTTATACCGTTTAACCTGGCAGGAAAAATCACAAACAGGTCTGATATGTTTAACATCGGTTGAAGATTATAATCAAAGAAAAATTAAAAAGCATGAGCATACCCGACCGGATAAAGTAACAGATCGTGCCCAGCATATCATGACATTAAATGCTCAAGTCGGTCCGGTTTTCTCTATTTTTGATAAGAATGAAAAATTATTAGAAGTTTTCAAAAAAGTATCTGATTCGAAACCAAATGCTGATTTCACTGCCGAAGACAATGTTCATCACTCGTTATGGGTCATTGATAATGATGACGATATCAATAAAATAACCTCAATATTTACTGAAATCGATTCTATTTATATCGCCGATGGACACCATCGAAGCGAATCTGCCTCTGAAGTATGTAAATTGATGAAAGAAGAGAATGCTAATCACACTGGCGAAGAAAGTTATAATTTCTTTTTAAATGTCATTTTCCCTGCCGATGAACTTCGTATTTTACCATACAACAGGATAGTAAAAGATTTGAATGGTTTATCAGAAGATAAATTTATTGAAGCTATAAAAAAGAATTTTAATATTACAAAATCAGAAACTCCGATTGAGCCATCACAAAACCACGAAATTGGAATGTATATTAAAAATCAATGGTACAAATTAAACATCAAAGAAGATAGTTTCGATAAAAATCATCCTTCTGAATCAATTGATGCCGCTATACTATTTGACAATTTAATAAAACCTGTACTTGGTATTGAAAATATCAGAACAGACAAAAGAATTGATTTTGTGGGAGGTATCAGAGGGAATAAAGAACTAATCAAACTGGTTGATTCCGGAGATTGGGCGGTTGCATTTTCTATGTATCCCGTGTCAGTGCAACAATTGATAGATGTCGCTGATGCCAATTTGGTAATGCCTCCTAAATCAACATGGTTCGAGCCAAAGCTCAGAAGCGGAATGGTTATAAATATTTTAGATAATTAACAAAAGGATTCAACGATGCTGATACTTATTTCTGATTCTTTTAATCAATCACTTCCTGAAAAATTAAAAAAATTCGGCGAAGTTACCAATGATAAAAATAGACTTTCCGAAGCGGAAATTGTTTTAATCCGGAGTAAAACCAAAGCAACTAAAGAATATATTGATTCTGCCCCTAACCTGAAATTGATACTTCGTGGGGGAGTAGGTCTTGATAATGTCGATATTCAATATGCTGTTAGTAAAGGTATCCAGGTTAAAAATACCGCCGAGGCTTCAACAACCGCCGTAGCAGAACTTGCTTTTTCTATGATGATGGGTTTGGCTAATCAGGTTAATTTTGCTGATAATTCTATGCGAGAAGGTAAATGGCTAAAAAAAGAAATTCATCGAGTAGAATTATATGGGAAAACTTTAGGTATTCTCGGAATGGGTCGTATTGGTACATCTCTTGCAATAAGAGCAAGGGCGTTCCAGATGAGAGTTTTGGCATGGCATCCCGATGTTCATTTTTCAGATTTTGCTGAAATAAGGCCAACCCTTGATGAAGTAATAAAAGAATCAGATTTTATATCTGTTCACATTCCATTGTTAGATGAAACAGCAGGAATGATTAATAAAGAAAAACTATCTCTTTGTAAAAAAGGTGCTTTTATAATCAATACCGGTCGTGCACAGGTTGTCAATGAAAATGACGTAGCAGAATCTTTAAAAAGCGGACATCTTGGAGGCTATGCAACCGATGTTTGGCAAAAAGATCCTCCCGATGGTTCTCCTTTGTTTGAAGCTCCCAATTGTTTATTTTCTCCTCACGTGGGTGCTTCAACTCAAGAAAATATGACCCGAATTGGAATCGTCATGGAAATGCTTATTGACTTATATATTGAAGAAAAGAATAAAGGATAAAAATATGTCTAATAGAACTTTAAATTTTAATGCAGGACCCGCTACTCTTCCACTTGAAGTATTGCAAAAAATTAAAGAAGAAATGCTTGATTATGATGGTTGCGGAATGTCTGTTATGGAAATGTCGCATCGCTCTGCTGAATTTGATTATATAAATAATCAGACGATAAAACTTTTCAAAGAACTTCTCGGCTTAAACGATAACTATCAAATACTTTTCCTTGGCGGTGGAGCTTCAACTCAATTTGCAACTGTCCCATTAAATTTCCTGCATTCCGGGAAAACTGCGGCTTATGTTGATACCGGAGCGTGGTCCTCAAAAGCAATAAAAGAAGCTAATCTTATTGGCAATGTAGATGTGGTTGCTTCATCAAAAAAAGAAAATTTTTCCTATATTCCAAGTCTCGCTAACCTTAATTTATCGCCTGACACAGCATATTTACATTTAACATCCAATAATACAATTTTCGGAACTCAAATTCATGATTTCCCTGATACAGGTGAAATACCGTTAGTGTGTGATATGTCATCGGATATTGCTTGCAAAAAATTAGATTATAATAAATTCTCCCTGATTTATGCTGGAGCACAAAAAAATATGGGACCGGCAGGAGTAACAATTGTTATCATAAGAGATGATTTCCTTGAGAAAGCGACTGATCAAATACCTATTATATCACGCTACAAGACGCACGTTGAAAAGAATTCTTTATACAACACACCTCCTGCTTTTGCAATTTATACCGTCATGTTGGTTCTTGAATGGATCAAAAACAAAGGTGGATTAAAAGCAATAGAGAAAAATAATCTGACTAAAAAAGATAAAATATATCAAATGATAGATAATAATCAAGACTTCTACAAAGGAGCCGTAAAACAAGACAGCCGAAGCTGGATGAATGTCACTTTGCGTTTACCAAGTGAAGATTTGGATAAGAAATTTATTTCCGAAGCAAAATCTGCTGGCATGGTAGGTTTAAAAGGGCATCGCTCGGTAGGAGGCGTCAGGATTTCTATATACAATGCTCAAACTTTGGAAAATGTAGAAACACTGGTTCAATTTATGGATGATTTTAAAAAGAATAATTCCTAAATAATATATATATCTGACAAATTAAAAGCAGGATACATTTATGTATCCTGCTTCTTTGTTAGTTCTCCCTCCCTTTTTCCTCGCATAGTCAATTGTAATATATATACAACCTTCTCTGAGTGACTTTTTTTAAAGGCAGGCAGTTACGCCTGCCTTCGGTTAACAGCCAACACAAACTCATTGACTGGTTATCAATTCGGCTAACCGAATCAATATTCGTCAAAGTGCCCGTTCCCATTAATATTGACTGCCCTTATCCGGAGTTTATAAGATCCTTAAGAACCATAAAATTCCGGATATCCTCTGAGGCACATCATCCAAAAAGATGATGCTATATATCTTTCTAAAGAACTATCAAAATTGACATTCTTATTTACTCTCCTAAAAGAGCAAATTTGAAAGATAAACTCAAACCAATTACAAAAACTTTAACAATGTTATTTAATTATAAAAAAAGACTGCTAAGCCTTAACGATACTCCTTTGTCAAAAAAAGAATTTAATTTGTTAAAACGTTAGCAA
>QNAD01000116.1 GCA_003641345.1 Candidatus Zixiibacteriota bacterium
ACAGAAGACCAAATTATTTCATTGGAATTATCACAGGAAGGTAATATTTCCTTCAACGTAGAAGTACCAATTGATTTTACATCGCTGGCAGATACTATTGACTATACCGTATTCTCTAATAAGAACCCAGCTCTTGATTATAGCGGTTCTGTAATAATCACAATTGATGAACAACAAATTACAACAATTATGACAGTAATCGATGAACCTCAATCAACTTTTGTATATCCGGGAGAAACTTTTAGAATTTTCATCGGTATCAAAAATGACGGGACAACCTCTGATTTATATAATATTAGTTCATCTTCCCTTTTAAGTTGGGAAACAATAGACGAAAACAATGTTTTCAACCCATCAGGGAATGAAGTAGATGTTTATTTTGATGTTGCGGTACCTCTTCATGTTGGCACTTTGTATGATACTGTTACTTACACTATTTCATCCTTAATCGACCCGACCCAAACATTTACCGGCAAAGTAGAACTAATCAGTACTTCTGATATAGTTGTTGGCTTGACGGTAGTTGAACCGGCAGTTAACAAATCAGCTTTTCCGGGTGACACCGTAACTTTTTCGGTCGAAGTCCTCAATGCTGGAAATAGTACGGATATATACAAAATGGAATCTATATCCACTAAAAACTGGGTAACGATTGATGATGATAATATCTTAAACAGTTCCGGCAATATTGAAAAAGTATATTTTAAGGTGGTTGTACCGAATGATCCAATAGATCAGTTCGATGTTATTGACTATACCGTTTCTTCCAAAATTGATCCTTCAAAATTTTACTCCGGAACGGTTGTTATTAAAACATCTTATAATAGCATCTACGCTTTAACTGAAGTTACAGAACCAATTGATCAATTTGGGAAAATCGAAACTACCGCAAGATTCAGTTTTAAAATCAGGAATGAAGGTAACTCCGATGACATCTATGGAATGAAAGCTAATTCATCCGAAGGTTGGAATACCACTGTTTCAGATTCTATACCTAATCCGGTAGGCGAAGTTCTTAAAGTTAATTTCGACATTGACATTCCTGCTAATGGTGAAGGTGTCGTTGATAAAATTTTCTACCGGATATTTTCGTATAAAGATACAACCAAATTCATAGAAGGTTATGCCAATCTTACTGTTTCTTCCTCGGAAGCATTTGTAACATTAAATCGCCTGACAACTCCTTCAAATAAATTTGGCTTCCCCGGAGATACTATCAGTTTTTCCTTTGATGTTACCAACGAAGGCAACAGTACTGATAAATATCATTTTACTTCCCAATCCCAATTTAATTGGGAAACTATTAACCCAAATGATTTTTTAATCGCTCCTTCTGATACGCAAACTATTTCATTTAATGCAGTTATTCCAGCTGATGCTGGTGATGTTGAAGACCATATTTCATTTGAGCTTTCATCTTTTATTGACCCATCTCAATCTTCTTCAGGTAACGTAATTCTCACCTGTTCTAAAAAACCATTTGTCAAAATGACTATTGTAAAATTTCCGAAAGATCAAGCAGGAGCACCAGGCTTAACTTCAAGATTTACAATTGAAATTCAGAACAGTGGTAATACCGAAGACATTTATGGTCTTACTGTTTCATCTGTACTTGGATGGTCTGCAGTAATCCCTCTTGACTCTGTTAAAAATAATCCAGGACAAACTGAAATATTAAGTTTTGATATTTTAGTTCCGGATACAGTTTTGGACATTGTTGATGAAATTACATATAAAGTATTTTCATATATTGACCCTGGTGTTTTCTATGAAGGAATTGTCAATTTATCGGTTTTTACTACTGACGTTGATGATGACTCCAAAGAATTACTTCCTGATAAATTTGAAGTTATGCAAAACTACCCAAATCCGTTTAATCCATCTACTACTATCCGTTTTGCTTTACCGGAACGTTCTATAGTCAATATCAGAATCTACAATATTCTTGGACAGGAAGTTGAAAATATTAATCTTGGAAATATTTCCGCCGGTTATCATCAAATTGACTACGATGGCACTAATAACGCCAGTGGAATTTATTTCTATAAAATATCATCTGATTTTGGGAAAATCTCAAAAAAAATGATACTTTTAAAGTAACCTTATCATAAAAATCTATAAAAACCCGGTAAATTTTTATCGGGTTTTTTTGTTGTCAGAAAGAAAATTTGACACGATATTATTATAAATTGAATATTAACTTTGCAATACTGGTAAAATTTTGAATATTTCTCATAAATCATATGGAAAAACCGATGTCGGATTGGTAAGGGAAAAGAACGAAGACAACCTTTTTCTGGACAAAGAAAACGGCGTTTATGTTGTCTGTGATGGTATGGGGGGACATTCCGCCGGCGAGATAGCATCACAAACCGCTGTCAATCTTTTCAAAACTGTCTTTGTTAATTATCAAGAAGAACTGCTCAAAGAAAATAATCTTCTACCAATTACCGAAACCCTGCCTCCAAAAGGGAATTTACTCCTCAAAATTATCAGGCTTGCCAATAGGTCAATCTACCGCCAGGCTATGGACAATTCATCTCAGTCTGGTATGGGGACCACAGTTGTTGCAATTGCTTTGGAAAATGATTTTATCTCTGTTGCTCATGTTGGGGATAGTCGGGTTTATTTATTGAATGAAACAGAGTTAAAACCTCTGACTGAAGACCATTCATTTATTGTCGAAGCACAAAAAACATCTGATATGACCGAAGAAGAATTAAGCAAGATTTATGGAAAAAATGTTATTACCCGTGCTTTGGGAGTAAAAGGTACTGTCCAAATTGATTATTCTTTACATAAATTGAATAAATCAGATAGAATAATTCTATGCTCTGATGGATTATGTGGTTTTGCTTCTGATAAAGAAATATTTGAAACCGCTTCGGAAAATAATGAAAATTTGGAAAACATCGTTGATTCTTTGATAAAATTGGCAATTGATAAAGGTGGAAAAGATAATGTAACCGTAGTTGGTGTTGAGATAACTGACTTACTTAAAACAGTTCAAGAACCGATAGCCCCGTTTACTATTAAAGACGAATCACCGGAAACTTTATCTCAATCTGATTACTGGCTGCAAATGTTCATGACCAAACCTGATAGTAATCAAAATGATTCTAATAAAAACAGCGGTCCGAATAAATTTCTGCTCTTTTCAATATTTGCAGCATTTATAATCATAGCCGCTACTATTATCTATATATCCGGCAATAATTAAATAAGGTAAACAAAATTATTGACTTATAATTTTTAGAATATATAATTCAAAATCAATATGCGCCCATAGCTCAATTGGATAGAGCGTCTGACTACGGATCAGAAGGTTGGGGGTTCGACTCCTCCTGGGCGTATTTTTTATTAGAAGTTTAAAACCAAATAAGAACTTACAAAAATCAGTCAAATATATTCAAATCTTAAAACATAGTCTCATCTATAAACAACTCTTGTCTAAAAAATAATTTATGAAATAGAATTTATTGAACTCAGTTAATTGCCACACCTAATACCCAAACGTCCTTATAAAACAAGGTCGAAGCAAAAACATGCTTCGACCTGTTTGTCATTTTATATAAAATAAATAATTATTCTTCTACTTGTTTAGTAACTGCTTGGTCAAAAACTTTTCCATAGCCCGATAAAAATCGAAGGTGTTCTCTTCATTGCGGAAACCATGCCCCTCGTTATCCTTGACCATATATACTACCTCAATGCCGCGACCTTTTAGAGCCTCAACAATCTGATTAGACTCATCGATATTCACTCTCGGATCGTTTGCTCCCTGGGCTACCAGTACTGGAACTTTTATATTATCTACATGAAATACTGGCGACGCTTCAGCCAAAAGAACACTGTCTTTAACCGGATCCCCAACCATTTCATACATCATCTTGCGATATAACTCCCAATACGGCGGCATTGAATTCATAAAAGTAAACATATTGGAAACACCAACGTAATCTACGCCACAAGCGTACAAATCAGGCGTAAAAGCAAGACCGGCTAAAGTTGCATAGCCACCATAACTGGCACCATAAATAGCAATCCTTTCCGGATCTGCAATTCCTTCATCAATAAGCCATTTGACGCCGTCAGTTATATCGTCCTGCATCTTTTTGCCCCATTCCTTGAACGATGCTTGCCAAAAAGCTTTACCATAACCAGTAGAGCCTCGGAAATTCATTTGAAATACAGCAAAGCCGCGATTTGCCAAAAACTGAACCTCACCACGAAAACCCCATGAATCTCTCGCCCATGGTCCACCGTGCGGATTTACTACTACCGGCAAATTTTTGGCTTCAACACCTTTTGGAACAGTTAAATACCCGTGAATGGTTAGACCATCACGTGATTTATAGGATATCGGTTTCATCTCAGCTAATTGATCTTCTGGTAACCACGGATTTCTATCGGCAAGTTTTGTAATCTCATTGGTACGAGTATCAAAAAGATAATAAGAACCGGTCGAACGATCACTCATAGTACGAGCAATAAAGATATCTTCGTCACGATTATGGGAAGTTAAGTAGGTCTCATATCCTGGAAACCGTTCATCTAAAATCTTGTAGTATTTTTCCATCACAGAATCGAGAACTTTCCTTTGGTTCTTCCAATCAACATAACCAATCTCGGTCAGCACTTTGCGTTTGCGGGAGTAACTTAGACTAGAAACGTCAACTTCAGGATGCTCATACAATACTTCCATCTCAACATTTTTATTTAAATCATACTTGACGATTACTTCACGATCCCGCCCTAAGTTAGACAGAGCATAGATATACTTGTTATCGAACGTAAAGAGAATTGGCTGAAAAGTATCTTCAAAACCAATAGTCATAATCTCTTTGAATTCTCCTTTACTACCGTCTCGATACAAAATAGTATTGTTGATACCATCAGTCCGATTAGCAATCCTGACATTGTAATCGTGATCGGTCATCCAACTCGAAATATTACCGGGGTTCTTGGCAACTAAGGTTAGCTCGCCAGATGCAGTGTTTAACCTATAAACATCAAACACTTTTGGGTCTTCTTTGTTCAATGATACAAGAATGTCGGTATCATGATCTGGCATATCGTCAACAATATTAGCTTTGACACCTTCAAAAGGAGTCAAATCAGTCAAATTACCACCGTCCGGGTCAACGCCAAAAACATGGAAGTTCTCATCACCACCGAAATCCTGACTGTACAGAATACGATTGTCACCTTTCCACCAATATGACCATATGTCACGTTCGGTTACTGAAGTAACCCGAGTAATATTCTCTGAACCAATCTTCTGCACGAAAATATTCATCCGTTTTTCATAAGGCTTTGTAAATGAAATATACTTACCATCAGGAGAAATTTGGAAATAGGCTTGCTGAGGATTTTTAAAGAAATCCTCCATCGGAATGATTGTTGTTTTTTCCGCTACACAACCAACAAATGAGCTTAGCAACATCACTGACAAAACTGACAACACTGTTATTAGTGTTTTTCGCACAATAAAAACCCTCCACTTAGTATGATTAGTCTCCTGTCTCAGACAGGAGCAATTTAATTCGAAAGGATATACTTACAAACGACAAGCTATCCCAACGATACATTACGATAAAATACAATATTAAGTTGATATAATAACTAACATATATATATCACACAATATTTTTGTTTTACTTTTTTATTTTTTCCTTAATTCAAAACTCCCAATCAACTCAGGCAACATCACTTAACTACAACCCGCGTAAACAGATATGACTTGACATATTCAATTCTTTCCCTCATCTGATAAACAAACCGGGCCAGGGAGTAAAATATAAAATTAACCCTGCAATCATAAGCAACGTAATTGCTGGTATTAACTTCCGGAAAACTTTCATTAAATCAGAACCAAAATATTCATTGGTTAAAATTAAACAAAGATGACTTGGTGATAACATCACTCCCGCAAAACCGGAAAGATAAGCTATCATAATCAGCCCTGAATTGAGTTCCGGCTGATATAAAAAACCGGCTAAAATAGCATACCCCAACCCAACATAAGCTGAAACCATCCCGGTTAAAATTCCTATTGTAAACGTAACTAAAAATACAATAATTATTTCCGGAAGATTATAGGTTGTAGCCAGAGCCGGAATAAATTCTACCGCCTTAGAAATCTCGATTATCATCTGAAATGAAAGCACTCCAAAAATCAACAGAATCAAATGCGGAGATAATGACTTTTTAAATGATATTTTTATAGCTTCTTTTGATGGATGGGTAACCAATATCAATAAAACAATTGCAATTAAAACCGAAATTGATAGATCAACTTTGAAAATTCCGTACAGAAGTATCGCCGCTAAAATAGCCCAGACAGATTTTAACATACTCCAAACAGAACTTAAAAACAAAGAATTAGTTGAATTGTTGTTTTTTATTTTTTTAATAAAAACAAAATACCCGATTACAGCCATCGAAAGAGATAACGGAAACTGCATCAATGATACTTTGGACATCGGAAGTCCGGTAATAGCCTCGGTTAAAATTATCCCTGCATATAGGGGCCAGAAAAACTCCGCAATATGACGAAACCAATAGTTGGTAAGCAGTTTATGCTCCGGAGTATAATTCCCGTCTTTTAAAAC
>QNAD01000117.1 GCA_003641345.1 Candidatus Zixiibacteriota bacterium
AAACCATATACTCAAAGTTATCCTCTAGCCATAACATCCATATTTAATACAAAATTAGCCAAAATCTTTCAAAGCTGGATTTCCTTTGTGTTAAAATTAAAAATTTAACAAAATGAGAAAAATAACTCAAATTTCAAAAGCAATTGTTTTGGTTCTGATAATCGGAACTGTTTTAGTATCTTGTAAAAAGAAAGACGAAGGACCTGCTTCTCAGCCGACTCCAACGGAAAGTAATGTCGTGACCATTACCGATAACGGTTCAGGAATTGGTACACGCACATTCCATGCAGATACGGTTTATTTATTAGAAGGTTTCTGTTTTGTGAACAGTGGACAAACGCTAACCATTGAAGCCGGTACTATAATAAAAGGCAAATCTGGACAAGGGACTGCTTCTTCTGCGTTAATTGTTGCTCGCGGTGGGAAAATTAATGCTGTGGGAACTGCTGCAAAACCGATTATTTTTACAGCTGAAGCTGATGATTTGAATGGTAGTGTTGATATCAATGCCAGAGGTCTTTGGGGTGGTGTTATTATTTTAGGTAATGCACAGCTCAATACCATTCCTGCCGAACAACAAATTGAAGGTATTCCTACCACAGAAACCCGCGGCACTTATGGTGGAACTGATGATTCTGATAACTCGGGAACTTTAACTTATGTTTCCATTCGTCACGGTGGAACCGATATTGGTGCCGGTAACGAAATCAATGGTTTAACATTCGGTGCTGTAGGTAGCGGAACAACTATTGATTATATTGAAATATTGTCAAATGCTGACGATGGTATTGAATGTTTTGGAGGTACTCCCAATATCAAACATGTTTTGATTAACAACTGTGCCGACGATGGATTGGATTATGACCAAGGTTTCAGAGGTAATGTTCAGTTTTATTGTGTCTTGGGTACTGACGATAGCAACCGGTGTGGCGAACACGATGGCGGAACAACACCTGAGGACGGAACACCTTATGCAATTCCTACCATTTACAATGTTACTTATATTGGTGTTGCTTCTAATACCGATTGTCACATTATGACTTTCCGTGACAACGCAGGAGGTTATTATTACAATTCTATTTTTGTTAATTGCTATAAAGGAATTGATTTTGAAAAACTGGTTTCAGGGGAAGATAGTTACAACAGATATATGAATGGTCAATTGAAGATAGAAAATAATGTTTTCTATAATATTGCCGGACAAACCGTGCTGACCGGAAACGAAAATGATTTTCTTTATGCCAACGGTGATTCAGCCATCATTGCTTCCAATGGTTGTGATTCTATCCTATCTGCTTATTTTACATTGGCAAATAACTCGGTTGCAAATCCCGGCATTTCCAAATCGAATCCTGTACCGGCTTCTTCCCAAACAAGCAACATGGCAACATATCCGGCAGGAAGTACTTTCTTTGAAAGTGTATCCTATAAAGGTGCTTTTGGTAACAGCAATTGGGCAACAGGATGGACAGTAACATTTTCCAATTAAAAACTAAAGCAATAAAGCAAATTTTGGAAGCAACCACGAAAAAGGGGTTGCTTTTGATGTTTATTAAAATGTGATTGATCATGAAACTAATTTCGTTTTTCTTTCTGCTTACAATTTCTGTTGCAGGGGTTTCACAGAAAGCACAAATACAAGGAAAAGTTACTGACGCAAAAACAGGAGATCCCATTCCGGGGGCAAATATTTTTTTAGAAGGAACAACCATTGGCGGGATTACAGATTTTGACGGAAATTATATTATTGCAAATATTCTGCCGGGTGTTTATACCGTGTCGTGTAGTTTTATTTCTTATAAGAGCGGAAAAAAAGGAAATATTGCATTAAAAGCATCAGAAACAAAAACCATTGATTTCAGACTCAGTGAAGCAACCATTTCATTGAAAACAGTGAAAATTACCACAAAAAAAAGCGAAAGGACAGAAAATGCCATGGTTGCCATGCAAAAAAAATCGGCAACTGTCATCAATGGTATTTCAGCAGAGCAAATATCCAAGATAGGTAGTGGTAATGCAGCTGAAGTTCTGAAAAAAGTAACCGGAGTAACCGTTCAGAACGGGAAATATGTTTATGTACGGGGGTTAAGCGATCGTTATACTAAAACAACCCTGAATGGTGCTGAAATCCCTGCTATGGATCCCGAACGAAATACCGTGCAGATGGATTTATTCCCGACCAGTATTTTGGAAAATTTAATTGTCCATAAAACTTTTTCAGCCGAACTTCCCGGTGATTTTTCCGGTGGATTGATTAACATTAAAACAAAGAACTTTCCCGATCGGTTTACTGTGGGTTATTATTACGCACTGGGCTACAATCCGCAAAGTAATTTACGAAAAGATTATCTGACTTACGAAAGCGGAAAATTCGATTGGTTGGGCATTGACGATGGTTCCCGCCAATTACCCGAAATTTCCTCGGGTTATATTCCAGAAAGATATGAGGATAACAATTTGCTCGACAAAATTACGCGGTCATTTTCTCCTGCATGGATACCTACGGAAAAACTATCACCGTTAAACCAAAAAGTGAGCTTTAGCATTGGTAATAAAAAAACACTGTTCGGCAAAGATTTCGGCTATATGGTTGGGGCATCCTATGCCAATGATTACAACTATACCGATAACGGATTTTATGGTCGTTACCAATTAATTAGTGCTGGCGATACGGGCTTGAGTGCATTGAGTGAAACCTACACATACCGTAATTCCTCACAAGAAGCCATTTGGTCGGCAATGGCAAATTTCGGACTCAATCTTAACTCCAACAACAACATTAGTTTAACTTTGCTTAATTCGCACAGAGGCGAAAAAAATACTGCCCATTATCAGTATTATGATAATTTGAATAACTATGGTATGACTGAAGAACGCTGCTACCTCGGGTTCAACAGTCGTAATTTTTTGACCTCGCAATTAGCGGGATATCATCACATGGGAAATCTGAAAAACATAAAAATCCGTTGGTTGCAATCTACGGCATATACGACACAAAATGAACCGGACAACCGTTATCTGATTAACAGTATTTTAGTGGATGAAAATACCGGAGATACAACTTATGCAGTTGATAAATCCATTTACGACAATCCTCGCCGTTTTTACAGAAACATGTATGAATTAAGTGTGTTTGAGCGGATTGATTTTGAGATGCCTTACCGCTATTTGGGACGACCGAGCAAATTAAAGTTCGGACTCAATGATAACTTGAAATATCGCGATTATCAACAGGTAAAACTTTTGTTTACCGAAAACATAACACGCAAATACGATGATATTGCCGCATTTTTTGCGGATTCAAATATTAGTGCTACTCAAGGTATCAGGGTTCAGGGATCACCACTTGACGACAAGAGGAATAGTTATTTCGGGTCACAACACATTCTTGCCGGCTATGTTATGACTGACTGGAATGTCTCCGATAGGTTGGATGCACTAATTGGTGTCCGTATGGAAAAAACCGGTATGCATACCGAAAGCTATAAGCAAGAGGAAGGAACCGAAGTTCTTTCCGGAGATTTGAACACATTGGATCTCTTACCTGCACTGAATCTTACTTTTACTCCTGTAAAAAAAATGAAAATCCGCGGAGCGTACAGCCGTACTGTTGCCCGCCCGTCATTTCGCGAAAAAACACCATTGATAATTGAAAATAAAACCGGTGATATCATTGTTGGAAATCCGGAATTGCTGAATACTAACATTACCAACATAGACTTTCGTGTTGAAAAATATTTTAAGCGTGGCGAATTGATTTCTTTGGGTGCTTTTTACAAGCAATTTAAAGATCCTATTGAAAAAACTTTTAATACCGAAGCTCAGAATCCGGAGTTGACATGGCGAAATGTACCCAATGCAACTCTTTATGGATTGGAATTAGAATTTAGCAAAAAACTGAACTTCGTTTCGTTACTCAAATGGTTTAAATTTTCCGGAAACCTGACTTATATTATGTCGGAAGTGAAAATTGACGAAAAAGAACTGGCAATTAAACGGTATTACGATGTTAATTATCCTGACCACCGTCAGATGGTGGAACAAGCACCTGTTGTTGCCAATGCGACTTTATCCTATGAAAACGATTCGCTAAAGTTGGATATCAATCTCACTTATACTTACGAAGGCGAAAAACTGGTAATTGTAAATCCCAAAGGTATTCCCGATATTTTTGAAAAACCCAATCATAATTTAGATTTTAACATCGGGAAACAATTGGGCAAACATTACAAACTGTCGTTTGCCGTCAAGAACCTGTTGAACAATAGAACAACTTATTACTATCCTTATGGTGTTGCGGGGTATTTGTACGAAGATTTCGGCTGGGGAAGAAGTTTTGTTTTAAAATTCAGCTATTTGGTGAAATAGATTATTAGAAATTCCCTTAACAATTATTTAACAAAAAAATAACGGGTAGGTAATTTGAAGTTAATACTACTGTCGTTATTTTGTAGTTGAACCAAAAATCAAACCAATGAAAAAAATAATGATTCTTTTCGCTATCGTAACCATGCAAATTACCATGGTTTTTGCCGGAAACGGAAATGATGATAAATTGAATATTAATAATACGCAAACCTCACAAATTACAGGTAAAATTGTTGATTTCTCCAATAACGAAGGATTGGTAGGCGTTGCTGTAAAAATTCTTGAAACCGGCCAAGTGGTTTACACTGATTTTGACGGAAATTTCTCAATTAAAAATGTACCTGCCGGACAAAAGGTTCAACTGCAAGTTAACTATATTTCCTACCAAACGGTAATTATTAATGACTTAAAAGCTGCTTTCCCTGTAAGTGCGATAAAAGTTTCTTTGAGTAAAGTACAATAACGGCAATATTCCGGTATCTTTATTGCTAAAATCATTCATATGAAAAATTTATTTCTGACAGTTCTTATTATATTCCTGTCATTTGGTCTTGGTAAAGCACAAATTTATAAGAAAGCCGACAGTTTATATTACGACAAGGAAGATAATCTTTATACCGGTACTTATACCGAATATTTTCCAAATGGTAATAAGCAGGTAGAGCTATCATTAAAGAACGGTGAAAAAGACGGACTGACATTTACTTACTATCAAAATGGACAAGTTTGTGAACAACAATCTTTCAAGACAGGTGTTCCTGACGGCGAATGGATTTCCTATACCGGAAACGGTAAAAAAACAGCTATTGCTCATTATATTCACGGCAAAAAAGACGGTGAATGGTTCATTTGGGACAAAAATGGAACTCTCCGGTTTAAAATGTATTATGCCAAAAACCAAAAGACCGGTGTTTGGGAAATGTATGATAAAAACGGGAAGCTAATAAACAAGAAAGTTTACTAATTTTCTTTTTTCCGCCCGAACAAACGGAATTTCTTTTTGGGATTCATTAATTCCTGTTCTTTTTTTGCCATTTCTTCATCGGGGTTAAGGATGTGCCATATTTCGCCCCAGTCGGGAAGCCCGCCAATGTTTTTATCGTCAATATATACATCGGCATCTATCTTACGACTAACAACACCTTCTTCATAAACTTCTTCGGGATAGTTCCTGTTGACGGCATAAAATTCCACACCGTTTTTGCGGCAGAATTCCACGGCATCGTCCAGTTCTTTTCCCGACCGGTATGTCCACAAAATTAATTGGTGTCCTTTCTGTAACATCTTTAGCGTTTCAAATGCAAACAGACGGGTTTTGCCAATTTCGGGATAAGCATGTTCTACAATGGTGCCATCAAAGTCAATTGCTATTCTCATTTTTGCTGACATTTGGGTTTCAGAGTACAAAAATATGGCAAAATTTTTTAATTTTAACGATTTTAATTTTTAAATTTTTTGAAATGGGGTTTTCCCTACCTTTGGATTATCGCTCCTCCAGTATTAACGAAACAGTTTTTTTGACATTATTTCGCAAGAAAGTGATTTTTACCTTGTCGTCGGGGCTGTGTTTTTTCAATAAGTCGGAATATGCTTTCAGGTCGTCTGTTTTTTTACCATCTAATGCAACAATAATATCGCCTACTTTCATTCCGGCTTTTCCGGCAGGAGAGTCGGGAACAATAGCTCCTATCTTGATGCCGGTTCCCGTATAGTCAAAAGCAGGCACAGAGCCCGTGGAAACGCGTCGGTTTGTCTTTTTTTGTTCTGTCGGTTGGGTTGCAGAGTGTGCTTTGCCGGTATAAGTCATTGGGTTTTCGCGACTGCCTAAGTATTCTACTACTTCTTTGGTTACGGTAGCAACTTTTACCAACCCTTTTCCGTCAATTTTCTCATAAATATCCGTTGGTTGGTGATAGTTTTCTGTGGCACCGGTAAACAATTGAATGGCAGGAATACCTTGCTCAATAAAAGCAAATTGATCACTTGCATCTAATTCTTGGTCAATTACTTCCGACTTGATGCCGGTGGTGTAATCGGTTCCCATAAAAATAAATTTCCATTCTTTGGCGGTATTGCCGTTCAGCACCATCAGTTTTTTATCAAACAGACTACCATCGGTATCGAGATTAACATCGGCAAAAATCTCTCCTTTGAAATAATCTGTGCGGTGTGCTACAAAATAGCGGGAACCGAGGAGTCC
>QNAD01000118.1 GCA_003641345.1 Candidatus Zixiibacteriota bacterium
AATGACAAAGACAAAAGTTTTTTGCAGTTCTGTCGGGTCCTGATTCACCAAAGGTGGATTGTGACCCGACAGTATAATAAATCTAAACTCAAGTTATTTCGATACAACTAAATCTTTCCGCTTCAAATGCAATTTATCAAAACTATCCGATGAAATCACATAATACCAATCAGCAAAGCGTTCATTTAAATCATTACTTAATTTTCTGCCATTTTCAACCTGACGTTGCCAATCTTTATGTTTTCTATCAAGTTCTTTATTCTTCTGGTCAGTTTCTGTTAACAGGGAATCTGGTTTATTTTCGAAAGCTCTATTTTTTGGTTTTGCCGGTTCTTTAAAATAATTAGAAATAAATTCTGAAGTAATAAACAAATACCTGTTTTGCCCCGCACCTTCACTGCTTGCTTCATCCCCACCGGCAGAAACAGCCAAACCGGAGCCATAAACAACTTCTCCAAAACGAAGTGTATATTTGACTCCATCTGATGTATTAAACTGCATCTCCCCTTCGTTTGATAAGAGCTGTCCGTCGCGGGAGATATAAAATCCTTTACTCTGCAAAGAACGAATTTCTGATCTTTGCAAATTTTGTTTCTGGTCGGTAAGTTTTAAACTTGCAGAGAGACCTTCCGGTTTAGGACGCACTCCAACAATTTTCAATTCATCAAGAGTTGACAGCAAAGCATTCATTTTCGCACTATCGACCACTTTACCTGACCCCATTTTATTGGCTGACCAAAGGTCATCTTTCAAAGTAAGGTTCAAAATATCTCTATTATCAACCGAATAGGTTCGCTCGTTTATCGAATAATCTTTCAGAACAACTTTGTTGATTTTATGTTTCATAACATTCAGAAGATCGGTTTCAATCCAATCTTCAAATTTAGTGGATAGGTCAAGATCAATTCTTGCGGAATAAACTCTTTTTTGGTCTGGAAGTCTTACAAAGCGTACATTCTTCCTACCTGCTACCTGATTACCAATAATCAGCTCCGCCAATATTTTCTCACCCGCTTTAATAGTTATTTTCTGTCCGCGTCCTGTCAAGGGAGCGGTAGCATCCATCGGGTCAACCACTCCCAGTTGTTCATGCTCTGATATATTATCAGTTCGAAAATCATCCTTTTTAATCCCAATAAGTCCGGTTGCTGTTTTAGCCAATCTTTCTTTACCATCGGCAGGGTAGTCATAGTGTGAAGGAATTGTCCACAGTCCGTTTTCAAAAGTCACCTTAAACGGAACAGCCTGCCCACTGTTTTGATCAAAGCTTATTACTTCTAAAGTTGTAGCTTCATTCGGGTCAGTAAAATCAGGGAAAAATATTTCACCCTGTTCGACAAAAGCATCAGGAGTTATTTTTTTCGGAGCCATTATAAATGCTAATAAAGCTAAAACGGCAGCGGCACAAATATATATCAATGTTTTTTTATTTTCACCCATCGCTTAACTCCTTAACCTTCTTGAGAACAATTCTCCTTCATATTCACGTTTTCTCCGTCTAATAAAAATGACAATTCCCATAATAAATACAGGTATTGGCGGGAGAAGAACCGCTAAAGTTTTAATCCTGCTTTGTATATTTCTAATCTCCGCTTCGGATTTTTCTTTACTGGTTGCTATCTTAGCTTCCTTATCTGCCTCAATTGAAGTTTTTAACGCCTCAAACCGTCGATTTTCAACTTCCTGTATATTCTTTGCCATAATTTGTTTAGTTTTTTCATCAAGGTCTGTCCGATTACGAACTTCGGCTACTTTCTGACTCAATCTCTGCTGAGCATCGTCGAGTGCTTTCTGTGCTTCTTCTTCGGCAATTTGCTCATCGCGTAAACGCCTCTCTATAAACTCTCGGCTTTGTGCCTCGACCAATTCAAGAGCACGATGTTTGACTCTTTTTTTGCGAAGATTTATAAAGGTATAGTCTTCAACCAAAAGATCCATACAATTCAAGAAAAATGTTACATTGTCAAAATTAAGATTTTGCATCCCCTGACTACGAATATTAAAAAACTGCTCGCCAATAAAATCAATATCACTAATCAAAATCATATTGAGAATATTCACCGATGTATCACCACTTTGAGCATTGTTCATCTGCGTTCCCCAAACTCTGGCGGCGGTTGTATATTTTTCTCCGGTAGGCATTCGTCGTGGGTTTCGATTCAAAGTCAAACCCATCCCAAGAAAACCACGCTGTACAATATCGTTCCAGTTATGTAAACCTGAAATCAAACTTGTTTTTAGAAGGGATTGGAAATCATAAGTGCTACCTGGGATTTTTCTGAAATTTCCTGCATACAGCATAACTACTTCCTGAAGTCCTGCCGATGCCTGGTTCATTTTATTAAAAGCTTCATCATTCCTATCGGTTTCACTTATAAATACTATTTCGGGTTGAATTGCTTTCAAATCAGGATGAGGATTATAACTATCCCAAACAATCTGTCCATAATTCCAATGTACGCCGACTGATTGCATTAGCTCCTGCAAATTCCCTTTTGCTTTGCCCTGTTGACCGCCCATCATTTGATTTTGTTGTACCTGTGGAATAATTGGCGAGAGCATCGTATTAAAAACCGGTACTGGGTCAACCAGCATTAGAGTCGGGTGACCTTTAACAATATAATTTTTCAGATTAGTCATTTCGTTCTGATCTAAAGATGATGGCAATACTGCTAACAAACCATCAATCTCCTCAGTAATTGGCTCTGAAGCTGTTACCTGAACTATTTCGTACTGCTTATTTAATTCTCTTACCATCGCCCAAGGAGGTTTACTTGACATAGTCTGATAATTAAAATCACCAAGGATTTTAGCTTCGGTAGCCAGTATTCCAATTTTAGCTCTTTTTGACTTAGCCGCAACTCTGATACTACGGATCAATTCATATTCAACCGGTAGCCCTTTATCAAAAAATGGAATTATTTCTTCGTTAGCTCCACTTGTAAAGGCTAATCCAAGAAAAACCTGATTAACTGAGCTTTGAGAACTTGCCATGGAAACCACATCACGAGGATGTATGTTAAATTTTTCTCTTGCATCCAAAGCGGCATCGGTATAAGGCTCGGTATCTTTTATCAGTACCTGAATTTTATCTCCTGCAATTGCTGATATTTCCTTGAGCTTACTTATCAGATTTGCTCTGGTTTCTACATATTCCTGAGGAACTTCCGGACTAAGAAATGCCTGTATCAATACCGGACGGTTTTCGTCTAATTCTTTAATTAATGTTTCTGTTTCATCTGATAAAGAATGAAGCTGTTCGGCAGTAGTATCAATACGGAAAGAAAATCTACCTATAATTATATTAATACTGATAACCGCTATAATTAAAGATACAACCCTAATAATTTGATGAAATTTAAATCTATAACCTCCGGCATCAGGGGGCCAATGACGCTTACCAATAAGAATTACATTAACAAATAAAAAGATTGTGGCTATTGAAATAAAATAAAGTAACCCGCTTAAACTAATAATTCCTCTTGCAAATTCATTAAAATAATCAAAAACTCCCAAAGGTGCCAAAAAGCTCTGAAGGGTATCGCTTACTATCCATTGACTTGATGTAACAAATACAAAGAACGAGCAAAACAGAGCACCGACTATAAAAGAAATAGTTGCGTTGACAGTTAAAAGCGACGCTAACATCCCTACAGCTATAAAAGCCGCACCAATAAAAAAGAATCCAAGATAATTGGCAAACAAAAGACCTATGTCAGGAAAACCCAGCCAGTAGAGAACAATTACATGACTTAAGGATAACAAAAGAGATGCAATATATACCATTAAAACCGAAAAATACTTACCAATAGTTATCTCCAAGTCAGTTACCGGAAGTGTAAACAGAAGTTCATCCGTTCCCTGTTTGGTTTCATCTGACCAAACCCCCATAGTCAAAGCCGGTACAAAGACCAGCAATAAATATGGCAAGAAATTATTCAATTGGTCAAGATTAGCTAAATTATTTCTAAAAAATCCTACTTGCCAAAATGCGGCGGCGGCACTTAAAAAGATAAAAAGTGTAATAAAAACATATCCGGTGGGACTGCTAAAATATGAACGAAGGTCACGAAGACAGATTGATTTGATAGCACTATAATTAATGTTCACTTTTATCTCCTTCCCCGATTTCTTCTACATTCCCCCCAAAATCAGTCAATTTATAAAAACTTTGTTCAAAACTATTATCCTTTTGTAGTTCTTTTTTAGAGCCATCAAACTTCAATGAACCATTATGTATCAGAAGAATCCTATCTGCTACCGCTTCCGCTTCCTGCAAAATATGAGTGGAGATAAGAATTGTTTTAGTTTTACCAAACCGCCTAATATTTTCTCTAAAATCCCTAATCTGGTTTGGATCTAATCCGGCAGTAGGTTCATCCATAATAAGAACATCAGGGTCATGCAATAATGCCTGAGCCAAACCAACTCTTTGACGGTAACCACGAGAGAGCTTACTGATTGGTTTCTCAAGAACTTGCTCAAGTGAACAGGTTGAAATAACTCTTTCAAGATTTTCATTTAATTGATTTCCCCAAATACCTCTAACCTCCCCAAAAAACAAAAGCAATTCTCTCGGAGTCATATTTTCGTAAAGCGGTCCGTTCTCCGGTAAATAACCCAATCGCTTGGCAATCTCCATTCTATCAGATTTTATATCAAATCCGGCTAATTTCGCCTTTCCTTCACTGGCAGATAAAAATCCACTCAATATTTTCATTGTAGTAGATTTACCAGCTCCATTTGGACCCAAGAAAGCAACTATCTGCCCCTGTGGAATGGAAAATGACACATCTCTAATTGCCACAAATGCGCCATAAAATTTACTAAGACCTTCAGCTTCAATCATTATTTTTGAGCTGTTCTCCATGTAAACTTTACTCCTTTATTTTTATGTCCAATATTTATTTTTTCTATTTATACAACTTTTATCAAAATAGAATTAAAAAATATTAAAATAATAAATGATGTCAAGTTTCTATTGGCCTAATCGTAACTGATTATCAGTAAACAGAATATAATTAGATGCTTTAAAATGATATAATTATGGGAATAATTATATAAGACAACAATAAATCAATAAATGATTCAGTACTTAAGCCGATATTACTAAAGAATAAACTATTGAAACATTTTGACTTGACAATACCTATGAGGTTTTTATATTAAGAATGTCAAGAATACATCGGTTTATATTTCTTGTACTTATAAACAGCTTTGCATCCGGAGCACTGAGTGATAAAAAAAATTGAGTTAAACACTGGAGCAAATCCAGTGTTGTTAATATTATATGTTGTAATTTTCGCATTGGCTTTTTCTTTATCTGGAAATATCTATGCCGAATCTAATTCAGTTGATAATATATCCTCGTTAACAAAAAGTAACCTACATTTTACCCCTAATCATGGTCAATTTGAAGAGCAGATTAAATTCCGTTCGGAAACGCCCGGAGCAACTATCTGGTTTACTCAAAACGAAGTTTACTACCAACTTTCAAAGATTACGAAAACTGAGCAGGAACCTAATATTTTAAATGAATTTGGTATTATTCCTAATCTATCAAAAGATAAAATTGAATTCCTTCTGATAAAATCATCTTTTATAAACAGTAATTCAAATCCGAAAATTTCCAGCTCTCAAATCACTTCTCATAATAGTAATTATTTCATTGGTAATAATCCTGCTAAATGGAAAACCGATATCCATTCTTATAAGCAAATTACTTATCATGATATATATGATGGTATTGATATAAAATTTTATGGCAATCCATCCAAAATGGAATATGATTTTGTGGTTTCTCCTGGAAGTAACCCATCTCAGATAAAAATTCAATATGAAGGTATAAACAATCTTACCTTATTACCTAATGGTAATCTTCAAATAGAAACTGACTTTGGTATTTTAACAGAAAATAAACCAATATCTTTTCAGGAAATCGACAACATTAAAATCCCAATCGAAGGTAGTTTTGAAATATATGATAATAACAGTTTCGGATTTAAGTTTGAATCTGACTATGACCCAAATATACCTCTAATAATTGACCCTGTTTTAAATTACAGCACATTTTTTGGTGGCTCTGCCAATGATTTTGCACGTGATATGTGTATAGACAGCAACGGCTCTATCTATATTACCGGCTATACAACCTCTTCCGATTTCCCTGTACATTCTGCTTTTGACTACAATTATGATGGCGGTGGCGTATCCGGATATGATATAGTTGTATTTAAAATGTCTGCAACAGGAGATACATTATTTTATAGCACTTATTTTGGCGGTCACGAAGATGATGAAATTGCTCTCAGTATTGACGTAGATATTTCAGGCAACATAATAGTTACCGGCGAAACTTATTCCGATGATATGCCATTTCTAAATCCATTTCAATCATCTCTATCCGGCAATTCTGATGCCTTTATAATGTCTCTTTCCGAAGCTGGCAATGATTTATTATACAGTACTTACTATGGTGGTTCGTCTGATGATTACGGATCATCTATTATTTTTGAATCAGGCAATA
>QNAD01000119.1 GCA_003641345.1 Candidatus Zixiibacteriota bacterium
CTTCTGCAAAAAGATAATTAAAATTATGGTATTAAAAAATGATTATAAATTATAATGGGATACGTGAAAGAATACTAAGAGTTGTTAATCACCAATCTACTTCCATTATCAACAAAACAGACACAAGACAAAATAAGAATGGTTTAAGTAAATATAAGATTGAAAGGAGCAGACATGGCTGCAGGTTCTTATCTTTTAGTCAGATTTGAAAACCGGCAGAAGCTATTAGAAGCTATCGACCTGTTAAAAAAGTTTAATCAAATAAAAAACTGGAATGCGGTTGATGGTTTTTTCTCGCTCGTCTTAAAAATCAATGATGATGTAAAACCCGTCATTGATGCCTTAACAAAATTTGACAGCTCTTTTAATTACTCACAATGTGATTTGATTTCTAATGAAAACAAAAAGATAGAATTATCGCAAGAGTTGTCTTCGAGTTTTCTTTTTGTAGAAACTGATAAGAACTTCAAAGATGCTATCGCTGATTCATTAGATAAAATGGATTCAGTTGCATATACGGATAAAACAAATGGGTCTTATGATCTGATAGTAATTATTAATAATGAGAATTTTGATCAAATTGATCGTGTCATAGAAGAAAAAATTAAACCCCTCGATGGTATCCTTCGCTTCAAACAGGCTAGGATCATCGCATTGGATAAAATGTAGGAGTTGCCTAATGGCTACTAACACTGAAGAACAATTCAAACCTTTTAATGTTGATCTCTGGAAATATGACGATCAAGCCGGAGCTTTGATTCCTCTTTTGCAATCGGCTCAGGATACCTATGGATATGTTTCTGAAAAAGCAATCGATCACATCAGCCATGTTACCGGTATTCCGGCGGCGGATATTTATGGTGTCGTAACTTTTTATGCTCAATTCAGAACTAAGCCACTTGGTAAATATATCATTAAAGTCTGTAATGGTACTGCTTGTCATGTCAATGGTGTCAAACAAATATCTGATACTATTTCAGATGAATTAAATATTGACTACGAAGAAACATCCGATGATAACAATTTCTCGATGCTTTCAGTTGCCTGTGTAGGCTGCTGTTCATTAGCACCGGTTGTTGTAATTAATGATGAAACCTTTGGTCGTTTAACTCCCGCTAAATTGCGTAAAATCCTACGAGGTTACAAGCAACAAGCAAAAAAAGAACAAGCTCAGGACTGAGGTAAAATAAATGAAAACTATTAAAGTAGGTTTAGGTACTTGCGGAATATCTGCCGGCGGTTTAAAGGTTTTCAACGCCTTTCAGGATGAGCTAAAAGAACATCCTGATGCTTTTATATTGAAAGAAACCGGATGTATCGGCATGTGTTACCGGGAAGTATTGGTCGAAATAACCAATGGCTCCGGTACCGGACATATGTACGGTGGAGTCACTCCAGACAGAGTCGGTGACATCATTGAAAAAGATATAATCGGCAATGAAGTGATTGAAGATTGGCTGGTAGCCAATGAAAAAGATAAAGGCTTTTTTGAAAATCAAGAAAGAATTGTTTTAAGAAACTGCGGCGTGATAGATCCCGGTTCGATTGATGAATATATCGCTCAAAAAGGCTATGAAGCTATTAAAAAAGCAGTAACTGAAATGACCCCGGAACAGATTATTGAAGAAGTAGAAAAATCCGGACTGAGAGGTCGTGGAGGCGGCGGTTTTCCAACAGGTTTGAAATGGAAATTCACTCGCGGTGCAAAAGGCGATAAGAAATATATTATCTGTAATGCGGACGAAGGTGATCCGGGAGCATTCATGGACCGCTCCGTTTTAGAGGGCGACCCTAATTCCGTTTTGGAAGGAATGATTATTGCCGGTTATGCAATCGGTGCCGACGAAGCATATGTTTATTGTCGGGCTGAATACCCTAAAGCAATCGCCCGTCTTCGTCTGGCTATAACTCAGGCAAAGAAAAAAGGGTTTTTGGGTCAAAACATTTTCGGCTCTGATTTTAGCTTTAATGTCAAAATCAAAGAAGGTGCCGGTGCTTTTGTTTGCGGTGAAGAAACAGCTTTGATTCATTCCATCGAAGGTAAACGAGGTATGCCCCGATTCCGCCCTCCTTTCCCGGCTCAAAGCGGACTCTGGGGAAAACCTACCAATATTAATAATGTTGAAACTTTTGCTAATATCCCCTGGATAATTCAAAACGGTGGTGATGCCTACGCCAAACACGGAACCGATGATAGTAAGGGCACCAAAGTCTTTGCTATGGCTGGAAAAATCAAACGCTCCGGTTTGGTTGAAGTCCCTATGGGGATATCTATCAATGAAATTATTTTTGATATCTGCGATGGTATCGTTGATGACAATAATTTTAAAGCAGTCCAAATGGGTGGACCATCGGGCGGATGTATCCCTGCTGAAATGTGTGATATTAAAATTGACTACCAGCAAATAAATAAAACCGGCGCCATTATGGGATCAGGTGGAATGGTAGTTATGGATGATACCACATGCATGGTCGATGTAGCTAAATTCTTCCTTACTTTCACTCAAGAAGAATCTTGCGGAAAATGCACTTTTTGCCGGATAGGTACCAAACGGATGCTGGAAATTCTGGAAAGAATTACTGAAGGCAACGGAACAATGGAAGATTTGGATAATCTGGATGAGTTAAGCCACCAGATTTGTGAAACATCTCTTTGTGGTCTTGGGCAAACAGCCCCAAATCCTGTCCTGACTACTTTAAAATATTTTCGACATGAATATGAAGCCCACATCAAAGAAAAAAAATGTCCGGCACATGTTTGTGAACCCTTGTTGACTTTTACTATCAATGATAATTGTACCGGATGTGTCGTTTGTGCCAAAGCCTGCCCAACCAATGCTATTACCGGTGAGAAAAAAGAAAAGCATTTTATACATCAAGATAAATGTATTCAGTGTGGTAAATGTTTCACGGTCTGTCGCTTCGATGCGGTAGTGAAGGATTGAGGTGAGCCATGATTAAACTTACAATTAACGAAAAAGAAATTACGACATCTCCGGATAAAACTATTTTAGAGGTCTGCCGTGAACAAGATATTGACAACAATATCCCCACCCTCTGCTACGATGAAAAACTGTCTCCTTTCGGTTCATGTTTTTTATGTGTTGTTGAATTAGAAGGTCAGAAAAAACTATTCCCTTCCTGTGCTACTAAAGTTGCGGAAGGGATGGTTATTCATACCCGCTCAGAGAAGGTCATGAAAGCTCGTAAAACTTGTTTGGAGCTTCTCTTGTCTGATCATTATGCCGATTGTTTCGGACCCTGTCGTTTGAGTTGTCCGGCTGATGTGGATATTCAGGGTTATATGTCTTTGATAAATCTCGGCAAATTTAAAGAAGCAGTTGCCTTGATTAAAGAAAAAAACCCTCTCCCCTCAGTTTGCGGTCGTGTCTGTACTCGAAAATGTGAAGTCAACTGTCGTCGCTCTACTGTTGATTCTCCGGTAGGTATTGATTTCCTCAAACGGTACGCTACAGATCAGGATATGATTGGTGAAATGTGGCAACCGGAAGTACATCCGGATAATGGTAAACAAATTGCTATAATCGGTGGTGGTCCTGCCGGATTAACTGCCGCTTACTATCTTGTGATTGACGGTTATCGCCCAACAATTTTTGAGGCTCTTCCCAAAATGGGTGGAATGCTTCGTTATGGCATTCCTGAATACCGTCTGCCAAAAGATGTTTTACAGAAAGAAATCGATTGGATTACCGACCTTGGCGTTGAAGTTAAAAACGATACTATGCTTGGCCGCGACATTACAATTGATGGTTTGTTTAAAGACGGTTATGAAGCTGTCTTTGTCGGCCTGGGTGCGCAGATTGGTAAACCAATGTGGGTCGATAACGAAGATGCCGACGGAGTTCTCTCCGGAGTAGAATTCTTAAAACAAATAGAGATGAAGACCAATCCGGATATTAAAGGGAAAGTTGTTGTTGTCGGTGGTGGTAACACTGCTGTTGATGCTGCCCGTACTTCGTTGCGTCTGGGTGCCGATGAAGTTATTCTCCTTTATCGTCGTACGGAAAAAGAAATGCCGGCGAATCAAATGGAAATTGATGCCGCCAGAGAAGAAGGTGTCAAATTAGAATTATTAGCAGCTCCGGTTTTAATAAATAAAGATGAAAATGGACGACTAAAATCAATAGATTGTATTCGAATGGAACTCGGTGAACCGGATGACAGCGGCCGTCGTCGTCCGGTAAAAATTGAAGGAAGTGAATACACTCTCGAATGCGATTGGGCAATAGCCGCTATAGGTCAGGAACCAAATCTTGATGGTGTTGAAGGTGATGACAATATCAATACTACTAAATGGAAAACTATCGAAGCCAAAGAAGGTACTTTTAACACTGACCGTCCCGGTGTATTTGCCGGTGGTGATGTTGTTACCGGTCCGGCTGATGCTATTGATGCTATCGCCGCCGGACGCATGGCTGCACAAGCAATTGAAAGTTATATTACCTCTAAAACAATTGAACCGTTAATAAATCGTTTTGAAAGTAAACGGGACAATTTCCATAAAGTAACTGCTGATGATTTAAAAGAAATTAAAATCAGTGAACGCCACCATATGCCGGAATTACCAGCTGCCGAGAGAATTAAAACTTTCGAAGAAGTCGAAACCGGTTATACCGCTCAAATGGCATTCGACGAATCTCTTCGCTGTGCTGAATGTGGTTGTGACCTTGGTCTTGATTGTGTCTTACAGGATTACTGTACTGAATATGGGGTTGATCAAACCCGTTTCATTGGTGCTTATAACCGCTATAAACCGGACACCAGACATCCGTACATAAAAATCGATTCCAACAAATGTATCCGTTGCGGTCGCTGTGTTGGTGTATGTTCTGAAATCCTTAATGTATCGGCTTTAGGATTTGTCAATCGCGGCTTCAAGACTATTGTCAAGCCTTCTATGGAAAAAGCACTTCATGAAACCAACTGTGTTTCCTGTGGTAACTGTATTGATGTTTGCCCTACCGGTGCTCTGGTTGAAAAGATGCCTTTACGCCGTTCAGGTCCCTGGATTATGGAATCTGTTTTTAATGTTTGTAATTATTGTTCGGTCGGTTGTAACATTACTCTTAATGTCAAAACTCCGGACATTTTCTTTGTAACAGGAGCCCCGCCAGATGTAGGTCCCAATAAAGGCGAATTATGCTTCAGGGGACGTTTCGGTTACCAGCACTATTTAGACGGCTCACGAAAAACCCAGCCAATGATTCGTAAAAACGACCAATTGGTTGAGTGTAGTTGGGAAGAAGCTTTTGATGCTGTTGAAAAAGGTTTCAAAACCATTACTGATGAACATGGACGTGACTCAGTCATAGTCTCAGCCTCACCTAAACTTACAAACGAAGAATTATATCTGGCAGGACGTTTAGCACGTGATTCTATTCAGACAAATAATATTACATCATTCCATCGTCAAATCAATGATGCAGACTATCATGCTCTTGATGATATTGTCGGAACTACCTTTGCTACTGCTACTGATGATGATATTCAAAATGCCGACTTGTATCTCTTTTTAGGAGGAAATCCCTGCTTCGAAAATCCGGTACTGGGTTGGCAAATGAAACGACGTATGCGTCATGGAACAAAAGCAATTGTAATAAACTCTTCAGAAATTGATTTAACCAAATACGCCTCTGTCTGGGCTGATACTCGTCGCGGAACATCGACAGTTCTTCTAAATGGAATCATGGCAGAATTGATTCGTAACGATAAAATTAACGAATCATTTATCAATGAGAATACAACCAATTTTAATCAAACCAAAGAAGAACTTCTCAAAACCAATCTTGATGAAACTGCAAATATTTCAGGTGTAACTCCAGATAAGATTAAAAAGATTGTAGAACTTTTATCGAACCCTGAACTTAAAATTGTTACTGTTTATAATATTGAAAGCCGTATTGACCGCTCCACTAATGACCTTAAAGCCTTGATGACTCTTATGATGATTCTTGGTAAAGTAAGTGATAACGGTTCCGGTTTAGTTTTAACCAGTACTCAATGTAACTTAAACGGTATGCAATCATCCGGTTTCGACCGTCATATCTTACCCGGCGGGACTACTTTTGATGATCCCAAAGGACTCAAAGAATTGTCAGCTGTCTGGCAAAATGATATTTCATCGCTGTTTGAAACATCCGGCATGAATCTTCCTCGTAAAATTCGGGAAGATAAAATCCGGGGGGCTTTAATATTCGGTGAAAATCCGGCTGTTGCAGAACAATTTAATAATTTTGTTAATCATCTTGATTTTCTGGTCGTGGCTGATATGTTTAATACTGAGACGATAAAAATGGCTGATGTATTCCTCCCACTATCAGGATATCTGGAAACTCAAGGGCATCTTACCAACTGGGATGGAAAATCACAATTCACCAACCCGATTGGCGAACCGTTAAACGGTATGACCAATATTGACATGATAATGAAACTTTCTAAATTATTTGGTAAAGAAATCCATTATAATAAATTTGAAGAAATA
>QNAD01000120.1 GCA_003641345.1 Candidatus Zixiibacteriota bacterium
AAAAGATAAGTTTAATAGTGAAAATTCTGAAAAAATCAAAGAGCTTCTGGATTCTGAGCAAGTGGGTTATCTTGGAATTTTAACAAATGATAAATATCCAAGAGTTATACCGGTCAATTTCTGTGCGATTAAAAATATAATTTATTTTCATGGTGCTTTAGAAGGTGAAAAATATAAACTATTTGAAACAACCCCTAAAGTAACTTTTGCCGTTGTCTGTCAATACAGTTTGATACCATCGTATTGGATATCCCCTAATTATGCCTGTACTTCCACAATTTTTTATAAGTCTGCCCTTATTAAAGGAACCGGTTATATTGTTGGTGACTTAACAGAAAAAGCTGTTGCTCTTCAGTCACTTATGGAAAAACATCAACCTGAAGGGGGTTTTAATTCAATTGATGAAAACGACAAATTATATCAAAAACCACTTAAAGAAACAGGGATTTTTAAAATAATCCCAGATAAAATTGATTATAGACGAAAATTTGGAGATTACTTACCAAGAAAAACCCGTGAAATCCTTGTCGAAAAATTACTTGAAAGAAATAAAGGATTAGACTCTAAAACAGCAAAAGAACTTCAAGATTGCTTATAATTTTTTTTGAATCAATACAATATAAGTTTATTTGATATTCAATTTTCTTGACATTTGGCTATAATTTTGGTTTTATTTTACGTCTTAAGTATCTGAGAACTTAACAATTAAGGAGTCGATTTGCAATCTGAAAGCAAAACCGATGTAACATATCCCGATCTTTTTGATAAATGTTATAGTTTTATGGATGCCAAAAATATTCAGGCAATGGGTATTTATCCTTATTTTCATCCTCTTCAATCCGCACCGGGCAATGAAGTTATTGTGGATGGGAAAAAGTGTATTATGATTGGCTCAAACAATTATCTTGGATTGGTTAATCATCCTAAAGTCAAAGAAGCGGCTGCAGCTGCGGCTTTGAAATTTGGTTCCGGTTGTACCGGTTCCAGATTTTTAAATGGAACTTTGGATCTTCATATTGAACTCGAACATCGTTTGGCAAAATTCATGAAAAAGGATGCCGCTCTGATATTTTCTACCGGATTTCAAACCAATCTGGGTGCAATTTCTTCGCTGGTAGGGAAAAATGACACGGTAATTATTGACCGTCAGGTTCATGCCTGTATCGTTGATGGTTGCCGTTTATCATATGGTAAAGTTTATAAATTTGCTCATAATGACATGGATGATCTTGAGCGAGTTGTTAAAAATGTACGTAACAATAATGGCAAGTCTGGGATGCTATTTGTAGTTGATGGTGTGTTCTCGATGGAAGGTGACATTATCAATCTTCCAAGATTAGTTAGCATTGCTAAAGAGTATGGTGCCAGAGTTATGGTTGATGATGCTCATTCGGTTGGTGTTCTTGGAGAAACCGGAGCCGGCACAGCTGAACATTTTGGCTTGATTGATGATGTTGACCTAACGATGGGAACATTTTCTAAATCGTTTGCGTCATTAGGCGGTTTTATTGCTGGTGATACTGACATTATTCATTATATCAAACATCAGGCTCGTTCACTAATATTTTCTGCATCGATTCCACCATCAAACGCTGCAGCGGTACTGGCGGCTCTGGATATAATTGAGGCTGAACCGGAACGAAGAGAAAATCTTTGGAAAAACGTTCGTCGTATGCAAAAAGAATTTAAAGATTTAGGTTTCAATATTGGACAGACAGAAACTCCTATTATTCCGATTGTAATCGGAGGGGATTTAGAAGCATTTCATTTTTGGAAAGAGCTTTTTGATAATGGAGTCTTTGCCAATCCGGTAATTTCACCGGCTGTTCCGCCGGGACATTCTCTGATTAGAACATCATATACTGCAACTCACACCGATGAACATCTTGATAGGGTCGTTGACATTATTGCTACTGTCGGACGCAAAAAAGGTTTGATTTCATAAATTAAATATGTCACAAATAAATGTAATCGAAGTCAAGTCATCTTCACAGCTTCAGGAATTTATCAAATATCCGAACAAATTATATAAAGATGACCCTAACTATGTCTATCCATTACTTTCTGAACGGAAAGAATTTTTTGATTTCAAAAACAACCCGTTTTATAAAACCGCTAAAGTTAAACTCTTTCTGGCAACAAGAGATAAAAAAGTTGTCGGACGAATTGCCACCTGTATCAATTTTAATCATAACGAGTACCACAGCGAACAAACTGGTTTTTTTAGTTTTTTTGATTGTCCTGATGATTATGAAATAGCATCGAATCTTCTTAAAGTAGCTCTGATCACTCTCAAAAAAGAGGGGATGGAGAAGATGCGTGGTCCGATTAATTTTTCAACAAATCACGAATGTGGATTTCTTGTCGATGGTTTTGATGCTCCTCCGGTTTTGATGATGACATACAATCAACCATACCTCCCTCGTCTGGCTGAAAAATTTGGATTAAAAAAAGCGATGGACTTACTTGCATATGAAATTGATGGGCGAAAAGGAATTCCGGAACGTATTCAAAAAGTACTCGTTAAACTTGAAAAGAAAAAAGATATTACACTTCGGTCTATCAATATGAAAGATTTTGATAACGAAATACTTCGTATTCATAAAGTGTACAACGATGCATGGCAGTATAACTGGGGTTTTGTACCGATGGAAAAAGAAGAATTTATTCATACAGCCAAAGATATGAAACAGATTGTTGAACCGGATTTGGTTAGTATTGCCGAATACAAAGGAACTCCTATCGGTTTTTCATTGGCTTTGCCGGATATCAATCAAGCACTTATTTACCTTAAAGGAAAACTGTTTCCATTCGGCTTATTGAAACTGCTATGGCATACTAAAATAAAAAATAAACTGAACCGAACTAGAATCATCACTTTTGGCGTTGTCCCTGATTTTCAAAAACGTGGAATAGATATGCTTCTGTTTAACCGTACTTTTATTAATGGTACATCGCGTGGTTTATATATGGGAGAGCTTTCCTGGATTTTAGAATCAAATGAGCTGATGTGTCATGGGGCGGAACAGATGGGTGGTCATATTTACAAGCGATATCGCATTGTTGAAATGCCTTTGTAGGATTTTATTATTTATCTTCTTTTCAATTCTATTTTTCTATCAATAGTAAAGAATAATTTTTTTATAAAAAATTTCTGGGTTTTATTGTGGGTGATAGACACTTTGTCTGCCCTATCCTTGATTTCTATATAAACCCGGTAGGAGGGACACCTGCTGGACACAAAAACAAATACGCAAAAAATATCTTTTCAAATCTCTGTAATAACGTATAATTACAATCATGAAAAAACCAAACGGCTTCTGGGCTAAGTTAAAAAAGCCAATTTACACTCTTGCACCGATGATGGATGTTACTGATGCCGCTTTTAGAAAATTAATCGCCATACATGGCAAACCGGATGTATTGTTCACTGAGTTTATATCATGTGACGGTATCTGTTCCCCCGGGAAATCAAGAATAATCAAAATACTTAAATATGATAATTCAGAACGACCAATTGTAGCTCAAATATTCGGTAAAAATCCTGATACGTTTTACAAGACCGCTCAAATAATTGCTGAACTCGGTTTTGACGGTATTGATATTAATATGGGATGTCCGGAAAAAAATATCCTAAAACAGGGTGCGGGAGCATCACTCATAGAAACTCCCGACTTGGCTAAAGAATTAATTGCCGCCACAAAAGAGGGTGCCGGTAATCTTCCGGTATCAGTCAAAACAAGAATGGGTTTTAAAAAAAATATTATTGAAAATTGGGTGACAAATTTACTGGAAGCTAAACCGGAAGTTATTACAATGCATCTGCGAACTGCTAAAGAGATGTCAAAAGGAAAAGCACATTGGGATCAGATTGATATTGTTGTGGAATTAGCCAAAAACAGCAATACTCTCGTAATTGGTAATGGTGATATAATGTCGCTGGAAGAAGCAGATATGATTGTCGAAGAAAAAGGAATCGACGGTGTTATGTTTGGACGGGCAATTTTTGGCAACCCATGGCTTTTCAATAGAAAAATAAAAAAAGACGATATTTCGATTCAGATGATTTTGGATGTGATGGTAGAACATGCGCAAATATACCATGATACTTTCAAAGGTGAAAAACCGTTTTATATTATTCGAAAACATCTCTGGGCTTATTCAAGCGGTTTTGTTGGAGCAAAAGAATTAAGAGTAGCTTTGGAATCAACTCATAATGTTGATGATGTAAAAGATGCTATTGAGAAATTTAAAAACCGAAAATTAATGCCACCCAGATATTTATAAATATTACATTATATCAAATAACGACCAAACAACAGAAAATATTAAAGAAAAAAATTGTCCCCGTTTCTTTCACTTTATTTTAAATTATTTTCATTCTCCGCAATATTCACAACTGGTAGATCCAGTCTCATAAATTATTATTTTTGTTAGTTCAGGCAATTGGGGATATACCCTGTCCCATAACCATTTTGCAAGATATTCAGTTGTGGTATATTTCAAATCTTCGATATTATTCAAATGTTGATGGTCAAGCAAATCTATAGACGGTTTTACTATTTTTTTTAAATCACCGTAATCAATCATAAAACCGGAAACCGGATCAACTTCGCCATAAACTTCGATATCAACTTTATAACTATGGCCGTGAGAATTAAAACAGGGGTGCTCTTGTGGCAAATGATCAAGACAGTGCGAAGCTTCGAATCGAAATCTTTTAGTTAACCTAACTTTCATTTATTTTCCTCTTTTATTATTCCATATTAATATATGCAATCTTGGTGAAAAGCGAAAGTTCCTCTTTTTGCACTCTTCCATCACCCATTTCATGCCTTTTAGTTGCATAGTTTGCGTCCAACCTTCGGGCATCAACATTATCTGTTCCGGTTTGATATAATCTAAAAAAGTTTGTGTGATTTGCTCAATATCTTTAGGTTCCTGAACTACAAATTTAAAATCTACTTTGTTCGTTTTAGATAACTTTACTAATGCATTCGGAACTATTGAAATTTTTGAATCAACATTAATATTTAAGAGTTTAGGAGAACAGTTCCACCAACTAACCATATCACATAATCTATCAGACGGTTCAAACATTCCGTTTGTTTCTATATCAACCATTAGAAATCCAGTTTGATTTAATTTTTCTATTAGTGATGGTAATTTCTCCCGATGAATCATAGGTTCTCCACCGGTGATGATTACTCTAATATTATCATGATTTGAATCCGTATCCGACAAGATTTCTTTAACTTTATTAACAATCTTACTATTATCAAACAGGCTATATCTGTCAAGGTTTGAGCTATCCCATGTAAAACGGGTGTCACACCAACTACATCCAAGATTACAATACATCAAACGGATAAAAACCGACGGATAACCTGCAAATCTTCCTTCCCCCTGAATAGAATAAAAAATTTCAGAAACTGGTAATTTATCAGATGGGATATCAGGTATTTCTGCAATATCAGGTTTGTACTGCATTTTAGTTTTTCTCAGACGTATTGAAATAGTTAGTGGGGTCTTTTATGCCAGCTTCTATAAAGCCTTTTTTGCGTAGAAGACAACTTTCACAATTGCCACAGGCTTGACCGTTTTCCGGTGGGTCGTAACAACTAATTGTCAGAGAATAATCTAAACCAAGCTTTTGTCCTTTTTGGATAATTTCTGACTTACTCATATTTAACAATGGGGCAGAAATATTGATTTGGCTACCTTCCACCGTTGCCTTAGTTGCTAAATTAGCCATTTTCTCAAACGCCTCAAGATATTTCGGACGACAATCAGGATATCCGGAATAGTCCACCGCATTGGCACCAATAAAAATATGGCTTGCTCCCACTGTCTCGGCATATCCAAGAGCTATTGATAGAAAGATTGTATTTCGTGCCGGAACATAAGTAACCGGAATCTCATTGCCTATATTTTCCAACGGCTGATTTTTGGGGACCTCGATATTATCAGTCAAAGCTGATCCGCCTATTTGCCTTAGATCAAGTTTTATAGTCAAATGATTTCTTATTCCAAGAAATTCAGCCACTTTTTTAGCCGATCCAAGCTCATATTTATGCCTTTGTCCATAATCAAAACTAATAGCACAAACTTGAAACCTATCATTTATAGCCATGGCGGCGGTGGTATAAGAATCTATTCCGCCACTTAACAGGATTACAGCCTTTTTTTTCGTATTATTTGTCATTTTTCCTTACTCATTTTAGCCCAATAATATATCAATTATTCTAATTAATGCAACGGTACAATATACAGGGGAATTCAGTATGAGTTCATTTTTGGTATCCCACTGCTTGGGGTGGGATTAACAATATAACTAATCAAACTCTGGTTATTGTCAAAATAAACCCACCCCAAGGGGTGGGCTACCCAGATTTATGATTTCCAAATATCAATTCAGGTAGACCTTAGAGGTACC
>QNAD01000121.1 GCA_003641345.1 Candidatus Zixiibacteriota bacterium
ATTGGGATAAATATTTCGAACCATTGCATAATTAGACCTCCTAATTAGTTTTTTCTTGCTTCTGTAAGGATAGACAGCTATCAGAACAATATGTTGCAATTTTTATTTAGAAATTATTTGCAACATATTAATGATTAACCTGTCTATTAAAGTAAATAAAATGGTTGACCAAAACGAAAAAGAACTCATTGAAAGAGTATTACAAGGTGAGAAGTCTGCTTTTAGAGAAATTGTCGTTAACTATCAAAAACTTGTTAATCATATAGCATATAAGATGATACCGCAAGAAACAGAGAGAGATGATATTTGTCAGGATGTATTTATTAAAGTTTATCAGAATTTAGGTTCTTTTCAATTTGGTTCTAAACTTTCAACGTGGATAGGTAGAATTACGTATAATAGGTGTTTGACATATTTGGAAAAGAAAAAACCACTATTATTTGAAGATTTTGCGGAAAAAAATCAGACACTTGACAGTTTACAATCGGATGTGTTTGACCCTGAGAAAATATTGTTATCATCGGATTTATCAGTAAGAATCAGATCCGAAATAAATTTGTTGCCGATAAAGTTTAAGACAATATTGTCTTTATATCATTTGGAAGAGATGACTTATGATGAGATTGGAAAAATCATGAAGTTGCCTTCGGGGACAGTAAAGAGTTATATCTTTAGAGGAAGAAAAATGTTAAAGGACAGACTATTACAAAAGTATAACCAAGAGGATTTATAGCGTGCATTTGAGCGATAAACAGATTCAGGCTTTTATTGAATCACCGGAAAATATAAACGTGGAACTCAAAGCTCATCTGGATAGTTGCAGTTCTTGCCAGACAGAGGTTGAGTTGTATAAATCTCTTATGCTTGAGTTAAAACAAGAAAAAATACCTGAATTGTCCGGTGATTTTGTTGGTAATGTTATGAATTCAATTGAGCCGTTGCCAAGTCCTGAAATTATTCAACCAATTGATAAATGGAAGTGGTTGAATATTGCCGCGAGTATTGCTTTTGTAATGTTAGGTGTAATTACAATGATTTATTATGATGGTCTTCAAGTATTTTCAAGCGTTTATAGTTGGTTTAATGAAATAGAAAATCAAGCTGTCAGCAAGCTTTCGGAATCTTCAAGTTCAGTTTCCACAATGCTTGGTGTTGATCTGGGTACTATCTTATTTATTGGCATGGTGCTGGGTTTTTTTGGGGTGTTGGATAAAATCCTTAGCCGTAAAAAAATCAGCAACTTAAAGATATTCTCAATTTAAAATATAAATTCTATATATGTTGCGTTGAGTTTTGAAAATCTGTGTAACCTATCTACCGTTCTTTAATTACTACTACAAATTGGTTTTTTTCAACAGTCCGAAAGTGATTGTGAAATAGTAAAACATTGACTTAGAAAATTATTTACGTTTTATTTGATCTATGAAAACTGCCGCTATTATTGTTGCTGCCGGTTCGGGGAAACGGTTCGGAGGCGAGGTTCCCAAACAGTTTCGGAATATAAATGAGAAACCGCTTCTAACTTGGGCTATTCAAAAATTTGAGCAAGCTCAAGCAATAGATGATATTATTGTTGTAACTGCTGAAGAGTATCTGCTTTACGTGTCAGAGAATGTAGTTGATGCTTTTGGTTTTAGAAAGGTTTCTAAAATTATTATTGGAGGAAAGAGCAGACAGGAATCAGTATATAGGGGGCTTAAGGCATTACCTATCTCAACTCAATTTGTAGCAATTCATGATGGAGCACGAGTTTTGATTCAACCTGAAGATATAAATACTGTAGTTGAAATAGCCCAAAAGGAAAAAGCCGCTATCATCGCATCAAAAGCGACAGATACCCTCAAGCGAAGCAAAGATAACTTTATTATCAGCACAGTTGACCGTTCTGATATATATTACGCCCAAACTCCGCAGGTCTTTCAATATGACCTTATAATGGAGGCTCATGCTCAAGCAATTGAAAATAATAAGATTGATTTTACCGATGATGCTTCGCTAATTGAACAGAGTGGATTCAAAGTTAAATTAGTTGAACCTAAGGGTTTGAATCTTAAAGTTACAACAGCCGAAGATTTGCAAATTGTTGAGGCTTTACTTAAGGATGTTAAATGAGAGTTGGTAATGGATACGATGTTCATCGTCTGGTAACAGGCCGCAAACTTATACTTGGCGGAGTAGAGATAGAATTTGAAAAAGGGCTCGATGGCCACTCAGATGCCGATGTTTTAACACATGCTATTATGGATGCTTTACTTGGGGCGGCAACGCTAGGGGATATTGGCCAGCATTTTCCACCTTCGGATGCAAAATATAAAAATGCCGATTCAATTGAATTATTAAAAGAAGTTGTCAGTCTTTTGAAAACAGTTGGATATACTGAGATTTTTAATGTCGATTCTACTGTCATAGCCGAAAAACCAAAAGTGGCTCCATATATAAACGAAATGCGAAAAAATATTTCTAATGCTATTGGAATTGAGATAAATCAAATAAATATAAAAGCAACTACTACCGAAAAACTTGGATTTACAGGACGAGAGGAAGGGATAGCCGCTTTGGCTGTTTGCCTTATTTCCAAATCATGACAGAATCTATTTGGCAAATAAGCGAATATCTTGATTACCTTTTTGCTTATGGTTCACTCTGGGTATATTTGGTGATTTTTATTGCATGTTTTGTTGAGAATTTATTTCCACCATTTCCGGGAGATACTTTTATTTTAGCCGGAGGTGGATTAGTTGCGGTTGGCAGACTGGAACTATTAATTACCGTTATTACAATTCTCTCAGGTGGAATCTGTTCGGTAATGATTTTATATCTTTTTGGAAAAAAATACGGTCGTGATTATTTTATTAAGAAAAATTTCAAATATTTTACAGCAAATGATATCGAGGCGATGGAAGATAAATTTCTTAAGTGGGGAGTTATAATTTTGTTGTTATCCCGTTTTTTTATCGGGGTGAGGTCGGCTCTGGTGGTTGTAGCGGGAATTAGCAGGTATAATTTTTCGAAATTAATTTTATACACTTTAATTTCATACTGCTTGTTTGCCGGATTACTTATTTATCTGGCAATTGCATTGGTTGAGAATTTTGATAAAATTATTTCTTATATTAAAACTTATAACCTGATTTTCTGGCCCATATTGACTATTGTTATATGTTGGTTTGTATATATGAAAATTAAAAATGTGAGATTGAGGACATAATGAAAATTTTGTTACTTGCCGGAGGACACTCCAATGAAAGGGAAGTATCACTTGCTACTGGCAAGGCAATTTATAATTCTTTAGTTAGGCAGGAACATAAAGTTTTTGCGATTGATCCTGCAACAAGTAAATCTTTGATTACTCGTGATGGAAAATATTTGGATGTTGATTCTTCTGAATTAATTAAAATAGAATCAAATAATCCTCCCGATATTCGTGCTTTGGTAAATACAATTAGTTCTCCCGGGTTTGATGATATTGATATTGTGTATTTAGCTTTGCATGGTGGCGAAGGTGAAAACGGAACGATTCAATCTTTGTTGGAATTATCTGGGAAAAAATATACCGGCTCAGGAATGACGGCTTCGGCAATAGCTATGGATAAAGCTGTTTCAAAAAGATTGATGGCATCGGAAAATATCAAAACCCCGCAATGGGCGGTTTATCATATGCTCCATGATCATATTGATGAACGAATGGAAATTGATATTATACATAAATGCCATTTGCCGATTATTGTCAAACCGAATGATGGTGGCTCTACGGTAGGTCTCAGTAAAGTAAATGAAGAATCAGAATTACATCTGGCTTTGCTAAAAGCAACAGAAAATACATCGAGCATTTTAATTGAAGAATTTATTGCTGGTCGGGAATTGACTGTTTCTATATTAGACGGTAAACCGTTGCCGATTGTTGAGATAATTCCACAAAATGAATTGTATGATTATGAAGCCAAATATACAAAAGGAAAATCTAAATATAGAATTCCAACAGAAATTGATGAAACTATTAGATGCGATATAAAAAAAGATGCAGTTAAGATATATAATATGATTGGAGCATCTGGTGTTGCCAGAGTTGATTTTATTATGGATGAAAAAAATGAATTTTATTGCCTTGAGTTGAATACATTACCCGGCATGACCGACTTATCTTTGGTGCCAATGGCGGCGAAAGAAGCAGGAATTGATTTTGATGAATTAATAGCCAGAATTGTTAAATCTGCTGAATCAGGATTTTAAATGGAAAAACTAAATCCAAAAGTAGTTATATTTGATTTAGGCTCTACACTAATAGAATATGAAACTATTTCATGGGAAGATTTGATTGTAGAATGTGTTGAAAGCGGAAGACTTTATATTTTGTCTATTGGTTTTCAACCACCTGATGAATCGATTTTTCAAAAAATATTTCACAAAGTTATTAATGAATATCGGGATATTGCTAAATCGGAACTTATTGAATGGAATGTGCTTGATGCAACTGCGAAAGTATTAAAAATTCTATCAATCCCTGTTTCAGAAGAGATGCTCAATAATTTTTTTGATGCCTTTTATGAACCAATACATAAAAAACTTTATGTGTACGATGATACGGTTAAAGTTCTAAAAAAACTTAAGAGTAAATTTAATAAAATAGGTTTAGTCTCAAATACAATTTTCCCTGAGAGAATTCATTTAGATGAAATTAAAAGATTTGGAATAGAGCCGTATCTTGATTTTAAAATATTCAGTTCCACTTTCGGATATAGAAAACCACACCCAAGTATTTTCTTAAATGCAGTTGAGCAGTCCGGGTACGATCCATCAGATTGTGTTTATATAGGAGATAGATATTATGAAGACATTCAAGGTCCTGATAAGGTTGGAATGCCGGCGATATTAAAATTTAAAGAAAATCGTGATTATCCTGAAAATTACAAGGATTCTTTGAGAGTTATATATAATTTATCAGAACTTTCCAATTTTTTTGATTTTGTATAGACTCGTTGTAATCCTTTTTGTATATTTAATTAATAATTAATTTATAAATGTGAGGATAAAATGGACAATACTCAATTATTATTACAGGAAATTACCGAAGCCAATGGTGTCTCCGGTTACGAAGGCGAAGTTCGCAAGATTATGAAACGTGAACTTAGTAAATATGCTGATAATGTTGAAACCGATAAAATGGGTTCAATAATTGGCAGTAAAACCGGTACGGATGATGATCCACGTGTGATGGTTATCGGGCATCTTGATGAAGTTGGTTTTATGGTCAAAGAAATTACTCCCGAAGGATATATCAAATTTTTAGCTCTTGGGGGCTGGTGGGGGCATGTTGCATTAGGGCAGAGAATGAGAATTATTACATCGAAAGGTCCCGTTCTGGGGGTTATAGGTTCAACTCCGCCTCATTTGCTTGAACCCAAAGAGAGAGAAAAAGTTCTTAAAATTAAAGAAATGTTTATAGATGTAGGTTGTCAGGAAAAATTTGATGTTAAAAAGAAATTAGGAATAAAAGTCGGTGATCCAATTGTTCCTGATAGTCAGTTTACTGTAATGGGCAATCCTAAAATGTATATGTCTAAGGCTTTTGATAATAGAATGGGATGTGCCGTAGCTATTGAAGTCCTAAAAAAGTTTCAGCGTGTCAATCATCCTAATACAATTTTAGGAGGTGCTACTGTTCAGGAAGAAGTTGGTCTTCGCGGTGCACAAACAGTTGCTCATCTGACTGACCCTGATGTGTGTATTATCGTTGATACCGGAATTGGTCAGGATATTCCGCCGAAGTCTTATAAAATTGCTGAAAAGATGGGTGGCGGTCCGGCTATTTTGATTTATGATGCATGTATGATACCAAATTTGGCACTTCGTGATTTGGTTATAAAAACAGCAAAAGATAAAAAAATCCCGTATCATCTGACATACATGGAAGGTGGCTGTACTGATGGCGCTCGCGTTCATATGAGCAGAATTGGAGTACCAACAATTGTTATTGGACCACCGGTACGGTATATACATAGTCATAATGGAATTTTGAATCGTACCGATTATGATAATACAGTTAAATTAATTTGTGAGCTGATTAAAAAGTTAAATAAGAAAACAGTTAATGCTCTTACATAAGGAAATGTAAATGGCTTTGCGATTTAAAAATAGTTTTACCAGAAGAGAAGAAGAATTTAAGCCGATTGAATCTGGAAGAGTCGGTATGTACACCTGTGGACCGACCGTTTATAATTTTGCTCATATCGGAAATTTCAGAGCTTATATGTTTGAAGACCTTCTCAGAAGATATCTGAAATATAAAGGATATGACGTTACTCAGGTGATGAATTTGACTGATATCGATGATAAAACTATTCGGGATTCTCAAAATGAGGGAATCTCTTTAAAAGATTTTACAGCTCGCTATATCAAA
>QNAD01000122.1 GCA_003641345.1 Candidatus Zixiibacteriota bacterium
GCACCTCCTCCGGCATAACTTCTAACCAATGGATGACGATCAATATCTGGAGCATAACCATATGACATCGAAGGAGTAATCACATGACGCAAACCTGAAACTCCAAATATATTAGGGTAAATTGTTCCATACAAATTCGTTTTTAAAGAAGCACCGGCATTATATTGGTAGGTACGGTATGTTTCATTTGCATTTATTCCAGCCAATAACGATTGGTCAGTTTCATATATTTTAAACCAGGTCTCGCTGTAACTGATACTTGGGTTAATTTGAAAATATTTAAACAGTTTTATATTAGGCAAATTCAGCGAGGGATTGTGTGAAATTTTAGCATACTCTCTCCGGCTTCGGTGGGAGGTTGTATCATTTATAGGGACACCTAAAGAATCAAGTTCGGTAGTTATAAAAACAGAATCAATTGTACTTCTATTAGAGTAGTTTAATATTCTTGGGGAATAACGAAAAGTAATTTTATTGTACCATTTTTGTTCCAACTTTCCTTCATCGTTCTTTTTACCACTGCCAAAGAGCCATATAGTCGGCAATGAGACACCCATCGATGGTAGCTGGTCAACTCTTGATTCTTCATCAAGATTTACAGTATGTGACAACTCTCCTGATATTGCAGTACTCTTTCCAAATCGTTTTGAAAAATTTAGTTTTGATTTAGTCTCACGGTTAAGACGATCATCCAAATTATTTGAATAATCTTGATAATAAGTATTATCAGACTGAAAATCGCCATACGCTTTAATGTGAAAAGTAGGCGTAATAGTGTGATTGTAAATTGCCCGAGTAACCCAGCGAGTTCGCTCACGTTCATTTGCAACCAACTCATCATAACTTGTCTCTCGAGCATATTCCCCTGATACATAACCGTCGAAAACATATAATTTTTTGAAATTCATACGACTCTTAAAAGTCAAAGTCCGGTTTTGTTCGTGGTAATCAAAAGCCGCCTGCATATCCATATAATCAGACGCCGCCCAATAATAACCAACATTATTAACGTAGCGGTCACCTCTTTGAAACTTGCCAAAGCCAAAAGGAAGCAATCCGGAATGCCGACCTCTCTTGAGTGGAAAAACATAATAAGGCAGTATAAATATAGGTATTCGCTCAATATAAAAAACAACCGGACGAGCAATCAATTTATCATTTTCAATTAATTTCATATTCTTAGATCGAAATTGAAAATGCGGTTCATCGGCATCGCAAGTAGTATAGTGTCCATCAAGCACATAAAAAACATCTTCCTGTTCACGAAAAAGTTTATTGCCATAATAATAGCCGTCATCATAATTCGATTTTGATTGAACAATCCGCCCTTTCTCAGAATCAATAGAATATTCCAAAAAATCACCATAGACTTCTTCATCTTTATCCCGAAGAACAACAGGTATCGTGTTCGGCTGTAAGCCCAACGAATAATCCTCGCTTGTTGTATCCTCAATATTAACTTCATCAGCAGAAAATGCTTTTACAATTCTGGCTTCTGTATCGAATTGAATATCATAAGCACTTAACGAAACTGTCCCTGATTTGACCCATGAATTTTTTTTCATAATTATCATTGAATCTATCAAATCGTATTCAATATGACTGGAACGATAATCAACAGTATCTATCTGAGACACAATCTTTTGAGCTACCACAGAATCCTGAGACAAACTGTCAGGTAGAACCTGTTCAATTTTATTTTTTCCTGATTGATACGATCCGACCGCTCCACCTTCCACTTGAATAGTTGTGATTCTTTCATCAATGATGGCAAATTTTATGGTATCCCCCGATATAGAATTTTCATTAAATTCTGAACCTCTTTGAGCTGGGTAATACCACGAGTACGCCTGACCGTAACATTTGATTCCATTCAAAAGCCCTGAGTAGAAATTAAAAATAATTCTATCACCGGAGAGAATAGATTTATCAACCAGACTATTATTACTATCCACTAACTGATTTATTTCAGCATGAGCTGAATCAACAACATCAATTTTGGATATTACTTTATTATCAAATGTTATTGCAATTAATTTACCGGAAATTTCAGATTCATCTTTTTTAGCTGTCGGATTATCAAATAAATCCAGATTATTTGTCTCAAGATTCATCATAGCACAACCGGATTTACTGGACATCTGTTTAGATGTTATAATCACATCTCCGACAGCTTCCGTTTTTTTATTCATGGCATCGTATTGAAGCTCATCGGCAATCACTTCAATCATGCGAGAACTATCAGGATAATTCACATAGAAAACAGGCCTGTTTTTCATATAGAAAAATTCTTTGCCTTTATTATAGTAAGCGTGAGTGCCAACAGCATAAAGTGAATCTTTATATGACCATAATTCAACTTGCTCGCCAAACGCTAATGCTTCATTGCCTAAAATATCATAAAATGCCGAATCAGCAGTCAGCATATATTTGACATCATCAATACGAACATGGCCGTATAGTTTGGCGTCTTGCCCGCGTTTCCATATTGCTTTATCACATGTTACTTTTCCGCTGTCAGTTAAAAGAATCACGTTACCGGTTAAAACAGTAACTAAATAGCCATTGATTAATTCCCCTTCGAGTACATCAGCATGTTTGAAGATAAGACTGTCAATCTCTTTCGCATCCAAAGAAAGACACAGAATGAAAAGTAATAGAATATATGAAACAGCTTTATATTTCATTTGATAAATACTTTACTATTATTTCTTTCAAAGTAGGTAAATCTAAATTTTCTTTTCCGCCCATTTGAGCCAACTTATCATTTCCCCCACCTTTAAGCGAAATCTTACTTGATAAAAACTTGGCAAATTTTCCAGCCTGTATTTTTTTCGGTAAATTCGAGGAAATAACAATTCTGTTTTGATATAATAAAACAACAAACCCATTTATTCTCTCAGAAATTTCAGCGGAATAATTTGCAATTAATGATTGATCATTAAGATTTGATTTGGCAACTACATAAGATATTTCATGGCACTGCTCTTTTTTTTCAAGTATCTCATTTATTTTTAGAGGCATTAATTCTTTATTTAAAGCAAATATCTCTTTTTTATATTTTTTGTTTTCATTGGTAAGACTAATTATTTTTGAAATAAGGTCACTATGATGGCAAGTCAATCTGTTGGATAACTCTTTGGTTATATTATAAATTTCCGAATAATTTTCTAACACCATTTCTCCGCATAGAAATTTAAGTAAAGTCCGTTTGCGAATTTTTTCTGTTTCGATAAATTTAATAAATCCAATTTCACCGGTGGCATTACAATGAGTTCCCCCACATGCAGAATATTCAAAATCTCCGATTTTAATTATTCTAATATCCTCTTTAATTTTCGGAGCTTTCCGTAATGGTAGCTTTGATGCATCTTCAAAATTCATAAATTGAATTTCAATTTGAAAATTAGATAGTATAATTTGATTGACCAGCAATTCAGTTTTATTTATTTCATCTTCACTTAACTTATTCGTCTCAAGTTCCACTGCTCCATAATCCTCACCAAGATGTACCGATGCGGTTGTATATCCAAACAATTTAATAAATGTATTACTTATAATATGCTGCGATGTATGAAGTCGGCGATTATGCCAACGGCGTTTAGAATCAATCTTTCCTTTTACCTTTGAACCGCTATCTCCAATTTGTTCTTTTGAAATATGGACAATATTTTTATCACTCGTTTCAACAACATCAACAATTTCAACATCATCAAGAAAACCATTATCGTGATTTTGTCCCCCTGAAGTAGGATAAAAAGCTGTTTGGTCTAATATTGTTAACCAGTTTTCTTTATGTTTTTCAGATTTTACAATTGACGCCTCAAATTCAAGCAGGTTTGGATCAGTATAATAAAATCTTTTGGTCATCAAAAATCCTATTAGTTCGTTAATACATCTATAAGCAAAATTCTAAACAAAATTATGCCATACTATTTACAAGAGAGCCAATCCCTTCTATCTTTACTTCAATCTTGTCCCCTGATTTCATGGGTGCAATTCCTGCTGGTGTTCCTGTAGAAATTAAATCACCTGGGAATAATGTCATTACTGATGAAATATAACTAATCAGAAAAGGTATTTGGAATATCATTTGTGATGTTCTTCCAGACTGCATCACTTCCCCGTTTAATATTCCTTCAATTAATATATCTCTGTAGTCTAACTCTGTTACAATCCATGGTCCAACTGGACAGAAAGTATCAAACCCTTTTGCCCGAGACCATTGGCCATCTTTTTTTTGTAAATCTCTGGCAGTTACATCGTTTACACAAGTATATCCAAAAATATAATCATCAGCTTCAGATTCTTTTACATTCTTGGCTGTTCTGCCTATTACAACTCCCAACTCAGCTTCATAATCGACTCTTTCTGATTGATCAGGGTGAACAATCTGGTCTTCGTGGCCAATAATCGAAGATGATGGTTTCAAAAATATCAAAGGACGTTCTGGTGCTTTATCTGCAGAATGCGATGCTTTCACATGAGCATGATAATTCAATCCGATACATACAATTTTAGATGGTTCAACCGGTGGCAAAAATTTTATTCTATCATCTATCTCTATTATTTCTGGTGAAAGTTCTGCTTCTAAAGGTGAACCTATAATTTTTGTTATATGATTATCCTCTAATTGTCCATAGAATATATCATCATTTTTCTTATCATAAAATCTTACAATTTTTTTATTCATTATCAGGCCTTTTCTTTTTTCTTTATACTACCACAGGATATATTTAATTTCAACAAAATATCAAACCTCTTTTAATTTCCAATTCCCCCTCTTAAACCAAAATGCAAGCACAACCGCTTTTGCAAGCGATGTGAAAGTTAATGTCCACCAAACCCCGTTTATCCCCCAATCCAAATTAAAACATAAATAATATGCCAGTGGAATTCTTATTACTGCTCCGGGAATCATTACTATCATCGGTGGAACTGTATCTCCGGCACCACCAAACGCACCCTCTAAAACAATTTCGAGAGCCATTGCTCCTTGCGATAATCCTAAAATTATCAGGTAATCAACTGCTATTTTTAATACAAGCTTATCATTAGTAAATATTCCGACTATTAATTCAGGGATTGTAAGAAATAAAACAGTTGTAACTATCGTTAAGCTTATAGCAATACCGATTGTAACCCATGCACAATGTTCTGCACGTTGAGGTTTTTTTGCTCCCAGATTTTGTCCAATCATGGTCGAAGCCGCTACTGAAAATCCAAATGATGTCAGATATGAAAAAGATTCCATTCGATTCCCAATCCCCATAGCCGCTCCAGCTGACTCGCCAAATTCATGAACTATCTTTATTAAAAACCAATATACTGACACGAAAATAAATTGTTGAGTTGCCATCGGAAGCCCGATTTTTCCAATTCTGATATAATTTTTCATGATCGGTTTCAGTTTATAAATATCCTCAACTACAAAACCGAGTTTCCCTTTTAAAATCAGACTGCCTATTACAATCACACCGATAAAAACAGAAATCGATGACGCTAACGATGCACCACTGACACCTAATTCAGGAAATGGACCGTATCCAAAAATTAATAGCGGATCTAAAATAAGATTCATCAATACCACGCCAATCCCTACTTTGGTTGGTGTTTTGGTATCACCAATAGCCCGAAATATTGCGTATGATGTTTCCATCAAAAAATAAAAAACAGCCGAGACGAAAAATATTCTTATATATGGAACAGCAATAGCAAAAGTTTTTTCTCCGGTACCCATAAACTTTATCAAATACGGACAAACAATATAGCCAATAATTGAGACAATAATTCCCAATGAGATTGACATAGACAACCCTTGCTTCACAAAATATTTTGCCTGATCAAAATCTCTCGCTCCAACAAAACGAGCAATTATAGCAGTAACACCAATCGTGACTAATGAAAAAGAAGCAAAAATTGTCCAAACAATAACCATCGTAGTTGTAATAGCATCTTGAGCACTTGCTCCTAATTTTCCAACCCAAAAATAATCGGTCGTATGCAATGCAAACTCAAATAACATTCCTATTACAACCGGTAAAGCTAACGAAAAAACAGTCTTGTAAATCGGCCCAGATGTTATTATATCTACTTTTTCATTTTTGTCCATGCCTGCTAATGTAATTACTTTTAACAAGTTAGCAATAACTTTTTGCTGGTGAAAGAGAAGACTACATAGGTTTACATGAAATGTAATTTTGAACAATGAAAATAATATCTGTCTATTCTAATTATTGGAAGAAATTAGAATAAATTATGTAAAAAATTGATTATCAAAATTATCATTCTTAAAGATAATTGAGCCATTTCATAAATGACATAACAGCAAGAAGAACAAAAAGAATTCTCAGTATCAAAGCCCA
>QNAD01000123.1 GCA_003641345.1 Candidatus Zixiibacteriota bacterium
AAACATAAAATCGGGATATAAGCCATGATAGCCGCCATACGTCCTTCTTCTGTCGAAAACCCTTCTCCCTTTCCCTCGGATTCCTTTAAATTATCATTTAGTGGTGGAATATCTCCAGAAGAAGTCTCTGTATTTTCATTTTCAAAAAAAGAATCAGTCATTATATATTCTCCCTGAATTTATAAGGGCCAAAATAGTTCTTGATTTAAGCCGGGCAAAACAACTTTTATAGGTTTTGTCGATGGCATTTTTTCAAGTTTATTATCTCCATCTGTTAAAATCATATTAAAAGAAAACTCGCCTCTTCCATTCTCCAAGATAAAACTTCTCTTAACAGCTAATTCAATAATTTCATCAAAAGCAAAGTTGAAATCATCGTTCTCTACCCCAAGCTTATTCAAATACAACTCTATGTTATGTTCGTTGCTTCCATCAGTATAAAAACTAATTTTCAACTTCGGCTCTTTTAAATATCCTAACTCTTTTTTATCTATAAAGTCAAGCCGAATATAGAAATTCATTTTATCAAAACCAAAATAGATTGCATTAGCATATCGGTCAACCCGATGCATCGAACTTCCTACTTTTTTAGTATCAAAGATACCAGCTCCAGCCCATTCATAAAAATGAGTGATAGCACCATCGATTGACGGCGTTATGAAAGAATCTGGATATTGAGTTTCATATGTTGATTCACTTTGATTGATTGGTGATAATAATTCAGAAGGAATGTCCAAGTTTAATAGCTTATAAACAGCTATCAGATGTTTCCTGAATATTTGGTCAAATTCCGAATTATGGTCACCTCGGTGTTCATCACCATACCACCAGCACCAATCCGAACCTTCGGCAATATAAATTTGATGCCACGCTTTTTCCAGTTTGGATTTATCATAATCAGTATTTTGATTTTGAAATTCAACTAACTTATCACGAGTACTTTTGAGTAAATCCCAAGCCAGATTATCTTCTTGATGTCCAATCCAAATTTTGAAATTATGATTAATCCATGAACCCGCAAAAATAGATTTTAATTTTTCCGGTTGACAAATTTGAGATGCTTCTGTCATTGTAACAGTTTCAATCTCATCATCATCATTTAATTTTGAATATAAAGCATCAAGGAAATCTTGTCCATCACTAGGGAAATATTCCCAACAATTCTCACCATCTAAAATTACCGAGAGAACTGCATTATCCAAATTATCAATATTATTACTTCTAACTCTTTTTATGTTTTCAATAAAATCATTAACCGCTCGGTCAGCATCCCACCCTGAATAAACAAAACCTATTTTATCAGAAAGAACATGATCTCTAAAAAACAACTTTAGTCCTGAGCCGTATTCATATACTCTCTGTAGGGAATTTCTATTAATTGGTTGCTCGCCTTTTTTTAATGAATTGAACAGTATTTCTTCATCGGTTGCAATCCATTTAATCCCAGAATCAAGAAGTAGCTCAGCTACTTCTTCTGAGATAGAACCTTCCGAAGGCCACATACCTACTAATTTTGAACCAAACATTTTCTCGAATTTTGCTATAGACATTTCAATCTGAGTTCTGGCATCCTCAGGATGAATAAACTTTTGATCTGGCAAGGTTATATTAGGCATAGCTTCTTTAGCAATATCGGTATTACATAAAAGAGGTAAAATCGGGTGATAATATGGAGTAAATGAAATATCTATCTTTCCTAATTGATATAAATCTCTAAAAGTTTTTTCAATTTTTCCAATTATTTTTATCTGCCATTCGAGTAAATTATATTTATCTTCTTCAGTAAAATGTCTTTCTTTGTACAAAAGTTTTTTTACCGGTTCTTCATTATGAAATACCGGATCAATCCAACAAAGATTTGACCAAACCTGAAGATCTCTTATCTCCTGAGATGAAAATAACGCTGGTAAAATCTTATTTTTTCCGTTTTTTGATTTTCGATAAATATCTTTATATCTTGGATATGGCTCTATCATTGTAGTTGGATTAGCAGAGAAAAAGGTCTCTAATATTGCAATTTTTTGAGACTCACTTATATTTTCTGGATTTAAGCGAGATAACTCCAGATGCGGATCGGTTCCACCATTTAAATATAAATCCAACTGATCTAAAAGTGACGGTACAAGATTAAATGTTGTTTTTATCTTCTCATAGCGAGTAGCCAACAGAGGCATATCAAGATAATCTTTAGTGGCATGCAATCTTACCCAAGGCATCACCATTTTATCAGAATTAGGCTCTTGATAATTTGGTTGATGCAGATGCCAGAGTATGGCAAGTTTGATAGGTTTTTTAACAGACAAAAGTTTAGCCCCTACCTCAGGACTTATTTCAATCCTTTTTCTCTATAAGCGATCAGAGCCTTATTCAGAAGATCTGTACCAGGGAATTTATCTTCTATACGATTTAAAATCTCTTTAGCTTTTTCATTGTCTCCAAATTGCATAAAATTCATTAATGCTCGGTTAAGATAATCGCCACTTAAAGGACTTTCAGGATATTCATCATAAGCCGCCACAAATTTTTCAGCTGCTTGTTCAAACTGCCCCTGATTTTCTAAAATGGTTCCAAGTCCAGCCAAGGAAGATATTCGGTGAAGCTTATCTTCTTTATATTTAGCTAAATAAGATTCAAAATATGTTGTTGCTTCTACATAGTTTCTTGATTCCAAATTTAATTTCCCAAGCATAAAAGTAGCCTTACCCGCAAAATCACTGTCACCAAAATCATCAAGTATCTGGGAGAAACTCAATTTTGCAACCTGAATATTTCCACTTCTATATTCTGATGTAGCTCGGGCAAACTGTGTTGAAGCTTCAAGTGACTTTTCTTGTAATGAATTTGTGTAATAAACAATACTGGAAACAATCAAAATGAGAATTGCCAATCCAATTACAATAAACTGCCAATTATCAGTTGCGTACTGTTTACCATTCAGCATAAATGCTGTGAATTTATCTTCTTTTATCTGTCGTTTGGATAATTTAACTTTGTTATTCATTTAAAATCCTCTAAAAATACCTCTTTTACTTATTTATATCGGTAAGAAAGCCGGTAAAGTTAATTTATTAACCCTACCGGCTATCTTACATAAATCTACATAATCACCTGTTAAAAATAACCTGTAAATGAAACATTTAACTGATGATTTCTATACCAATAATCACCTGAAATATAATTAATTTCTGGAGCATCTAATGAAAAATCCCTACTGTAAAAAGTATAGGAAACATCAAGGAGAATTTGGCTCCAATGGATTCCAGTTCCAAGTGAATATTTATACGCTACTGAAGTTTCTGTATTAGTTAAAGATTCTACCGAAGATCCCGGAACAGGAACATATCCAAATCCTGCACGTACCGGAACCTGTCCGTATTTGGTATCAAAGACATATTCACCACCAAGACGCAAAGTTACTATATTGTTCCATTTAAAGGTATAAATCGGAAACTCAGAGCCATACCTATTTACCATTGCATAAAGTTCTGATGGGTCATATTCAGTGAAATATTCTGTGTTATCTCCAGAAGGTTCGATTTGTAATGAGTCGCGAATTTTTATAGTTGCATTACTATAAGGTCTGTACTCAGCATCAAAAGCAAGCAAGAAATTCTCATTCACCTTATAACCAAAACCAAATCCAACCATTATTGGTAGTTCATATTTGGTTAAATGTGCATTAATTTTGGGTGATAATATTTTTATAGTATCTTGAACTAAATTCCCCTCGACAGTAGTACTTGTCATGAGCGTTGAATCAGCTGTAATTTTAAGAGTTAACGGAGTGCGAACAACAAATCCGGCAAAATATTTTTCACCAGTATATTTAAAACCAATATTAAAATTCATCCCACCATATTTTAATGAATCTATAGCTCTGGTAGTTGATTCGTGTAAAGCAATCTGGTTAAAACTTGCCCCTGATATAACACTATCAATAGATTCAACTCTATTAGCGTCAAGTATTAAAGAACCAGTATATATATTAGCAACAATACCCATTGATATATTATTGTAAATTCTTGTTCCGTATCCAATACTAATGGTGTACATACCACCCTTCATCCAAGCATCATAATCAGTATCAACGAAATTATTCTCTTTTACATTTTCCAAATCTGGACGTGAAGATCCAAAAGCAGACCAAGGGATATGATAATTCAAAGACTCACTGGAATATTCATCATAAGTTCTGAAATAGCTAAAAGTTCCTACAAATTTATGACCTTTTAACCTGAAGGGAGAGACAAAAACTAATTCTGAAAGGTTCGAAAGCGAGCCGGAATGCTCAATACCTTTACTATAAGTTGATGAATACAGGTCAGCTTCCAAGATTGAGGTTCCAGTTGGAATTAGTGAACTATATCCAAAACCTATTTGAGGAGAATCGTGAACATATAAGCCTGCCGGATTCCAACTACCGCCATTAATATCATCGGATATTGCAAGATATGCATTTCCCATACCTTTTGCTCTGGCACCTGACCCAACAAAATCTAAGTTTAAATTCAAAAATCCAGACTGTAAATTAATACCCGCCTGTCCAAAAGCTTGAACAGCAAAAATTAACAAAATTAAAGTTACTTTTAAAAAGGACATTCTCATTCCCAACTCCTCAACATATTATATTGTTGCACATCTTCTGTAAGACGTATCACTCTCAAAATAATCAAAAAATATATATCCCAAAGTAAGTGATGTCAAACGATTTCATAGGAACTTTCATGATATTTTAATAAAATTAAGCTTAGAAATATCGAAAAACAAGCTATTAAGCAAATTTTAATACCCCCGGCAGGAATCGAACCTGCGACCTGCGGTTTAGGAAACCGACGCTCTATCCTACTGAGCTACGGGGGCAATATTTTAGCAAAAATACAATTACTTTATATTAAAATATTAGATTATTCACTATCATAAGATATAAGATAATTTATGTCATAATTTTTAAGTATCTTCCTCCAAGGTAAAAAAGAAAGTTCTATCACAGCTGACACACCAACTACTTCACCGCCAACACGTTCGACCAAATTACAGGCGGCTTTAATAGTTCCTCCAGTGGCAATCAAATCATCAACAATCACAACTTTTTCACCACTCTTAACAGCGTCAACATGCATTTCCAAGGTATCAGTACCATACTCCAGTGAGTATTCTTCGGATATTTTTTCCGATGGCAATTTACCAGGTTTTCTAATTGTAATCAACCCTAAATTAAGCCTATCTGCCATTGCTCCCCCAAAAACAAATCCTCGGGATTCTATGGCTACTATTTTCTCAGCATTTTTACTTTTTGCAAATTCAGTCATTTTATCTATTGTTTTATTATATCCTACTTCATGCTGTATCAAAGTTGTAATATCATAAAAATTTATCCCTTTTTTGGGGAAATCAGGGACTGACCTGACATACTGCTCTAATTTGTCCATAAGCCTTTCTCTTTTTTAAAATCTAACCTCAAATCCATTAAATTCATTTTTATATTCCCCCCATTTTATATCAATTTTTGTAACATTGGCAGACGATGGTCCAATTTTCAATTCTTCCAATATAATTTCAATATTATTTCTTTTTCCTTCTACCACAAGCTCAACTGTACTATCAGAGCAATTCTTAACCCATCCAGTTAATCCAATTGCCAATGCTGAACGATTGCAATAATATCGATACCCAACTCCCTGTACCAAGCCGTAACACTTAATTGTTGCTCGACAATAACTCAAGAAACAGCACCGATTAATTTCATAATCGCCTGAACAGCCTCAACCGGATTTTGATTTTGTATGATTTGTTCATCGAAACTCCATGAAGATACAGAGATTATAGGTTTATTCATATGTAACGCAAAGGCTATTTCAGTCAAAGTTCCATACTTACCGGGTAAAGCGACCAAAGCATCAGCTGTATTCACAATAATAACATTTCTGGCTTTCCCCATTCCTGTTGGAATAACAATATCAATATATTTATTAGCATTTGATTTCTCCGCCGAAGGAAGAACGCCGATGGTAATACCGGAATTTTCTTTAGCTCCTTTTGCCGCCGCTTCCATAACTCCGCCCATACCACCGCAAACCATTATACCGCCGTTTTCAGCTATAGTTTTCCCCACCAGATAGGCATCATTCTTGATGTCATCTGTACATTCACTAGCACCAATGACACCTATTATTGGCAATCTATTACACATAATAAATCCTTTAATAATTCTTATTTGTATTGATAATCTTTGATGGACTTTAAAACAACGAAAAAAAATCGGGGCGACTGGATTTGAACCAGCGACCTCTTACTCCCGAAGCAAGCGCGCTACCAAGCTGCGCCACGCCCCGATTAATATAGGGGTATCAATAATACCCG
>QNAD01000124.1 GCA_003641345.1 Candidatus Zixiibacteriota bacterium
CTGTGTAAACAGATTTTTGTGACCTACCGTTCTTTAAGTACAACTACTTAAGTGTCGGGTCACAATCCACCTTCGGTGAATCAGGACCCGACACAACTGAAATAAGACTTTATCAACAAGCCCTTTCACAGGAACGACAGAATAAAAAATATAAAAGCTAAGGGACTACTGCTCCAAGAGCTTTTTCATTTCATCTAAAAACTCAGCCTTATCTTTGAATTTCTTGTAAACCGATGCAAATCGGACATACGAAATTTCATCAATTCCCCTAAGTTTTCCCATAACCATCTCCCCTATTTCCTTGCTTGGAATTTCGTTCCTGAATTTTGAACGTAATTTTTTCTCTATTTCATCACATAAAACTTCAATTTCATTAAGCGTTATAGGTCGTTTGTTGCAAGCAAGTTTTATCCCATATAAAAGTTTATGGTGATCAAACGGTTCCCTACGGTTATCAGATTTTAAAACTGTAAGTGTTCCCTGCTCTATATATTCATAGGTTGTAAACCGTTCTGAACATTTAAGACATTCTCGCCGTCTTCTGATTGCTCTACCATCCTGTGCAGAACGGCTATCAACGACCTTGTCTTCTTCATGACCACATTTAGGACAATTCATTTTTTATAACCAACCATTAAACAATTAATCAAAGCGGCTCGCCGCCTACTTCCCCAATCCTCACGTATCCGCATTTTGAGCAATCCATAGCTTACACCAACACTTAAATAATCAATCAATGGGTCTCTGACCCCTTTCCCATTTCATCGACAATCCAACTTACATAAGCAGGAAGTCCTTCGGCAACAGGTAGCGTCAAAATTTCCGGTATTTCGTGTGGATGATGTTTTTTTACAAAATCTATAAGTGTCTCAACTTTTCGTTCGGTGGTTTTGATAATAATTAGTTCTTCATCTGCTTTTTCCAATTTATCTTCCCACCAGTAATAAGATTTGACTCCGGGTATAATACTTACACAAGCCGCCATCCTAAAATCAGCTATTGCTTTAGCAATAGTTTCCGCACTCCCTTTTGGAGCACTAACAAAGACCACTCGTAATAATTCCATTACTTTTTCACCTCACGATTTAAATTCTTCTCAATAGCATCTATCTTTCCCTCAAGCCTGTTTTTTACACCCTGACGATCATCGATTGTCATGCTAATATACAAACGACTATGATTCCGTTTTAACTCTTTGCGAGCCTCGTTTATAACCAACATTATTTCGTCCCACTCTCCTTCGATTATAGTAGCCATCGCCGTCAGCTTATAAGGCAAACCAGAATTATCGATAATATCAATTACTCTTGAAACATGTTTCGATACCGAGGCACCCTGTCCGTCGGTGGGAAACATTGTAAGTTGAACAAGCATTTACTCCCCTTTTAGTCTCTCTGAATACAGAGGAAACTTCTCGCAAAAGCTTTTGACTTCATCGGCAATCCCAAGAAGCACTTCTTCTTTACGCCTGTTTTGAATTGCTCTATCAATAAAATCAGCTATTTTTTTCATATCCTCTTCATTCATTCCACGAGTAGTAATTGCCGGAGTTCCGATTCTTACTCCAGACGTAACGAACGGTTTTTCCGGATCAAACGGGACTGTATTTTTATTAGCAGTCATACCGGCTAAATCCAAAGCTTTTTCAACTTTCTTACCGGTTACTTTTGGAATATCTATAAAGGAAAGAAGCATCAGATGGGTATCGGTTCCATCGGAGACAAGCTTATGTCCTTTCTCTTTTAAACTCTCAGCCAACGCTTTTGCGTTTTTAACAACCTGTCCTTGATAGTTTTTGAATTCATCGGTTAATGCTTCTTTGAAGGCTACCGCTTTGGCGGCGATAACATGCATCAGGGGTCCGCCTTGAATCCCGGGCATAACGGTTCGGTCCAAATCAGCGGCATACTTTTCTTTGCACATAACAACTCCGCCACGAGGACCACGTAAAGTTTTGTGAGTTGTCGAAGTCACAAAATCCGCATACGGAACCGGCGATGGATGCAAACCAGCCGCAACAAGACCTGCGATATGTGCAATATCAACCATCATATATGCCCCACAGGTATCACAAGCCTCTCTGATTTTTTCAAAATCCCAAAATCTGGGATATGCCGAAGCACCTGCAACAATCATTTTAGGCTTAATTTCTTTAGCGGTTTCAATTAGTTTATCATAGTTAATAACTTCGGTCTCTTTATCTACCTGATAGCCGGAAAAATCATATAACATACCCGAAAAATTAATAGGGTGTCCATGAGTCAAATGCCCACCATGAGATAAATCCAGTCCCATTACTTTATCTCCCGGTTTCAAGACAGTAAAATACGCCGCCATATTAGCCTGTGAACCGGAATGAGGCTGAACATTTGCATGCTCACAATTAAATAATTGCTTCAATCTGTCCCGTGCTAAATCTTCTGCAACATCAACAAATTCACACCCGCCATAATACCTTTTTCCGGGATATCCCTCGGCATACTTATTAGTCATGATTCCGCCCATTGCTTCCAAAACCGCTTCTGATACAAAATTCTCAGAAGCAATAAGTTCAAGCTTGGTTGACTGCCGATTGGTTTCATCAAAAATTGCGTTATAAATTTCCGGGTCTATTTTTTTAAGATATGACATATTAAGTCTCCATTCATGTTATTATTCTAATTGGAATTTAAGCAGTATTTTAAGGCAGGTCAATAAAAGTATCATAACTTTCCAAAGATCAACCTGTTATACTCTATTGCAACAGATTGACAAGAGAACCTTTAGAATCGCCTAAAAAAACCGATATAATTACAAATGATTATTTTTGAGGAATAATATTATATGTCAAAAAATAAAAGGTCAACTATCAGAAAATTCACAAATGATTATTATCTTATCATTGACGAAGACACCAATGAACTTATGGGTCGAATTGTTGATTTGACAACTGATGGTTTTATGATTATCAGCGATGCCTCTATTGATATCCCTCAGATTGTAAATTGCAAGATGGATTTTCAGCGAATGATTAGATTTCAAAAATTTATGAGTTTTGTAGCAGAAAGCAAATGGTGTGAATTTAATGAATATTGCCATTGGTATGAAACAGGGTTTAAAATTTCTAATATCTCAGAAGAAAACGTAGAAATTATTAAAGAAATAATAGATGAATGGGATATTAAAGGGGCTAAAAAACACAGTACTACTTATAACCACAATAATGACGAAATGGAATATTTATAAAACCTTAAGTTTAAAAACTAATAAAATTCAGGACACCGCCAAGTCTAATTGTTTTCAGCATCAATAATTTTTTGCACTCGGGCGATATGCCGCCCACCCTCAAACTTAGTATTAAAAAATTCTTCCAAAATCTGCTTTAGTTCATTTTCGTTTGTATATTTAGATGATAATGTCAAAACATTGGCATTATTATGAAGCCGAGTCAGATGTGCCATCTCTGCATTTAAAGCCAGTCCGGCACGGATACCTTTAATTTTATTGGCGGCGATATTCATACCGTTTCCAGTCATACAGATAGTAATACCATAATCAACTTCACCATCTGCGACCGCCCGGGCAACCTTTAACCCAAAATCAGGATAATCAACAGGGTCTTCTGAGTTTGGCCCAAAATCTTTTACTTCATAATCTAACTCATTCAAAATTTTTATAACCCGACTTTTATACTCAACTCCACGATGGTCGGCACCAATAGCTACTTTCATAATATTTACACTCATTTTCTTTTATTCTTGTCTCCAAATATCCCTTATTTTCATAATTATTATAAATTAATTTATTGCTGAATTCAAACGAATTATCGCTAAAATATTCCTTGTGCAGACAAAAAATATATTGCTAAATCTCAATTACCAATTAAATTTGTCGATATTATTCTCAGGGGATGGAGTCCCCCTTATAACCGCACAACGCTGATGACTCCTACAGACATAGCCTACATGGTTAGGCAATGCCTGTTTGATTTACACAAAGTAAATATTACAGGTAGCAAGTTTTGTTAGGAGTTAAAATATTGTTACAGAAAATTTTATTTTTAGCAATTGCCGGAGCACTGGGAACATTGGCACGATATGGAATGGTTTCCCTAATGGAAAAAAATCCGACTACTTTTCTCCCATGGGGCACACTCAGCGTTAATCTGATTGGTTGTTTTTTGGGTGGTTTGGTTTGGGCAATAACAGAACATAAATTTCATTTCAGCGGAGACACAAGTGCAATTATTCTTATCGGTTTTATGGGTGCATTTACAACTTTCTCTTCATTCATTTTAGAAACATCTGAATTTATGCGTAACGCTGAATGGATTAGAGCGGCAAGCAATGTACTGATGCAAAACGTAGTAGGAGCTCTTGCACTTTTTGCTGGCTTTTCTACTGGTGGGTCAATACTACAAAAAATCCAAGAGTTGTAAGACTTTGACGCTATTTTTAGCATTCATGCAAAAAGAGTTAAAAAACTGAAATTCAGTCTTATTCTTAACCGAAACGGTGAAAAATATCAAAATCTTAGAAAAGTTTAGTTTACTTTTGCTTTAGTTATTAAGATCAGCACCTACATAGAAACGGCTAATTTCATCCACTAATATTTTTAGCATTTTTAGAGATGGTTGAGACGCTTCAGCCTTAATGTCATCCAGCTTGTACTTATTGGTGTACATTGGATAAATTTCAAAGACATCATTTCCAATAATAAAGGCATGATTAACATAACTACCGATTACTAAAGGACGTACTCCAGTTGATTTTTCAAATAAATTTTTCCCATTGCTGTAATCTCGAATATCATTAGTGCAACCGAAAAATTCCTGAAGAAGAGTTGGTGCAATATCAAGGTGGGATGTCACATACTCTATTTGCTGTGGCTCTCGGTTAGGCAAATAGAGTACCAACGGCACCATAGTTTGATATTTCGTGAAATTACTTCCATGACCCCAGTAGTTTGCTCTATTATCGTTTAACTCATCAGCATGGTCAGTGGTAACGATAATTACGGTATTTGTCAAATCTCCAAGCGAATCTAACTGCTTAACGATATCTCCTATAAGCCTGTCAACATAATGAGTTGAGTTCATATAATCATTCCGATAATAAACAGGGTCAGTATCATTACCAGCCAACATTAAATTGATATCTTCAGCAGGGAGAAAAACAGAATCCTCCTTGGGGTATTTATAGGGGAAGTGATTTGATTTATAAAAAGCAAAAGCAATATATGGATTATCGTTGCTACGTTGCTCACGTATAAATGATGTAACTTGCTGAGTCATATCTCTGTCTTGATCAACTACTGTCTGCCCAGCAAAAGACTCATAAACTTCTACCCCACGAAAAATAGCATCCTTGATTTTATGGCGTTTGAAATTCGAATTGGCAAAAACACCAAAAGCATAGTTATTTTCTCTTAACACATCAATAAAAACAGGATTGTCGATTTGTACATTATTAGCTTTCACAGCTGTCCAATAGGTTGCGTCAAGGCTATAGAAAAAACCAAAAACACCGGCTATCGTAGAATTGCCAGAAGAAAAATGTCTTAGAAAAACAGAAGATTTCTTAGACAGAGCATAAATATTCGGAGTTACCCTTTCGTTCATCATATCATAACGCCAACTCTCCAGAAAGACAATGACTATGTTTGGTGGCTTTATGTCGTCTGGTACATTGTACTTTATGCCGGAAAGGGGGTATTTCAGCACGCTTTGACCATCATTGACTGTGCTATCAGATTCGTTGCCACCGAGAGACAGAAGCTGTCCGTATTTAGAGACATTTTTATGAGAAGTAACTGGTATATAAAGCGGAAGATGTGGCGTAAGACTCGTAATTTGTATATCGTTCCTTTCGTAAGCAACGGCATGCATGATTTGACTAACGCCAAAAGATAGAATCGTGAACAGAGAAAAGGTTAGAATCAAATATTTCGTTTTTTTTATTTTCCGTGCTATAACAAAAATACTGACTTCAATTGCGATAATCCCTAATAGTGCCAATAGCACATTACAAATTGTGGAAGGTGGCAACCCAAAACCCTGATAATCATTAATAATCCATTCGAGCCAAAAGAAATCAATGTGAATCTTAGTGATGCCATAAGCAAAGCTATCTATGAGGAAAAAATAAACATAACTCGTAATGATTACACCAGTTACAACAACTGCAAACTTTTTAATATAAAAAAACAACCCAAATATAAGCGTTATTATGAGAAATAGCGGCAAAATGTAGTATCCCATAACAACGGAAGAAAAATAAAAATATGTCAGAGCAGTGAAATCGACACGTCTCATATTGAGCATGAGAACAAAATATATCAC
>QNAD01000125.1 GCA_003641345.1 Candidatus Zixiibacteriota bacterium
ATAGCCACAGCGGCTAAGATACCAAGAATTACAATAATGATTACAAGTTCAACTAAGGTAAACCCTTTTTGATTTAGTTTTGGAAAATGCATCAGATTCTCTCCTTTTTCATAAAATATTGTTTGTTTTATTAATCGGCTAAATTTCTGTCAACTTTATGTTTAGCCTTTAAAAATATGTATTAAATTCCACATTGGTAAAAATATTGCCAGAGCTAAAATTAGAACAAAACCACCTAAAACTAATGTTAGAATTGGTTCTAAAATTGAAGTTAGTTGTTTTGATTGATATTGAACTTCTTTTGAGTAATGTTCTCCGGTTTCTGTTAGTATTTTTTCTAATGAACCTGATTCAAGTCCAATTGAAATCATTTGTAAAGCCATTTCAGGGAAAAATTCAAATTCGGAGGCAATTAGCTTACCCTCTTGTCCTTCTGTAAATATCGTTTGTAACTTCTTAATTTCTTTACCAATCATACTGTTTTTTACGGAATCTTGGAGTAGCTCCAATGCTTTTATCAGCGGAATACCTGCTTTAATGAGAATTGAAAAAAGCATTGCAAAACGAGCCACATTTCCTTTGATGATGATACTGCCAATTATTGGAATCTTTAAAAATATTCTATCAACAATTAATCTACCTTTTTCGTTTTTAATAGTTTGCTTATAGCCAAAAATTAGAACAAAAATAAATCCCAAAAGATAGGGCCAATAATTAAGAAGTAACTCACTGGTACCGGTAAGAATTCTTGTCGGTAAAGGAAGTTGGGCATTCAAAGAAGAGAAAAAAGCAATAAATTTGGGAACGACAAAGGTAAGCATAACTATAATTGCTCCAGTGATTGCTAATATTACCATTGCTGGATATCTAATTCCGGATTTAATTTGCCTTGTTAATTCCAGCTCTTTTTCCAAAATAGGGGATAGTTTATCAAGGATTTCGTCAAGTTGCCCTGATTCTTCTCCAGCGGCAATGCTTGAAATATAGACTTTTGAGAAAAAGGTTTCATGTTCAGCCATTGCTTCAGAAAGAGATACGCCGCCATATACCTGATTTCTAATTTGATTGATAGCTTCGTTAAAAGGATTATTTGGTTTGCCAACTTTTATTAACGAAAGTGATTTTAGTAATGGAATACCAGCTTTGTGTAAAGTTGCCAAGTTGTTTGTGAAAGTTATGAGATGTTCGTAATGTTTACTCTTAAAGAATCCCCAGAGAGAACCAGCTATGCTGTTTTTTTCTTTAGCTATATTAATAGGAATTAATTTTTGTTCATGAAGATAGTTGATAGTTTGTTCAATCGTTTCAGCTGAGTAAACTCCATCGACAGAATTTCCTTCTTCATCAACAGCTGAATATTTAAACGACGTACGCATTTTCTACCGGAACTTTTTTGTTTTGTGGTTCCACATATTCTTCAATGTTTGAAGTTTCCTTGAGTAATTCTTCGAGCGAGATTTTACCCTCCTGAATTTTACCCAGCCCGATTTCAAAAAGAGTTAAAAATCCGTTCTTACGGGCAACCTTTTTAATTTTACTAACAGATGCGTTATTTGTAATTAATTCTGATATTTCAGGGTTGATTTCCAGATATTCAAAAATACCTATCAAGCCTGCGAATCCGGTGTTTTTACATTTAGCACAACCTTGACCTTTTTTAAATGTAAGTGCTCCAGATAAATCACTTAATCCTGCTTTTGCCAAGACAGGTTCAGATGGGCGATATTCCTCAAGACATTTTGGACAATTTAATCTTACTAGTCGTTGGGCAAGAATGCCTTTGACTGTTGATGCAATTAGGTATGGTTCAATCCCCATATTCATTAATCTTGATAGTGTCGATGGGGCATCATTAGTGTGAATTGTTGAAAATACTAAGTGGCCTGTGAAAGAAGCACGGATAGCTAATTGGGCAGTTTCGGAATCTCTAATTTCTCCAATCATCATGATATCCGGATTCTGTCTCAACAAAGACCTGAGAATTTTGGGGAAAGTAAGGCCAGCTTTCTCATTTATTTGAGTCTGGATAATAAGTGGCAGAGAATATTCAACGGGGTCCTCAATCGTAACTATATTTTTATCTATAGAATTTATATCCTGAAGGCTGGTGTATAAAGTAGAGGTTTTACCACTTGAAGTAGGTCCGGAAATTAATATTAAACCTTCAGGTTTATTTATTATGTTTTTCCAGCGTTCAATTAATTTATTATCGAAGCCTAATTGTTTGAAATTTAGTTTTAAATTTCTTCGGTCAAGAATCCTAATAACAATTTTTTCTCCATGGATGGTTGGCAGGGTGGAAACACGAAGGTCAACAGTTAATCCATCAAAGTTGTACATAAAACGTCCATCCTGTGGTAATCTCTTTTCCGACACGTCCAGATTTGATGCAACCTTAATTCGAGAAATTAACTCCGACTGCATAGATTTTGGCGGAGCCGCTTCTTCATGCATTACACCGCTAATACGGTATCTAATTCTTATCTGGTTTTCTTCAGGTTCGATATGGATATCGGAAGCATGATCATTAACAGCTTTTGAGATTAAGACATTGACAAGTTTTATTATCGGACTATCGGAATTATCTTCAGCTTTCTTTTTCGATATTTCTTCGTAAGCATTATCTTTTTTCTTTGTATCGATGTATTGATTAAGAGAATCAGCTACGGAATAATACTTGTCGATTGCCTGTTTAATCTCAGACGAAGATGCAATCGATCTTTGAATATTTAATTTGGTGACATATTTTAATTCATCAATAGCAATAATATTTAATGGATCTGCCATTGCAATCGATAAAGTATTACCAATTGCAAAAATTGGTATCAAATTATAGCGACGAGCAATATTGACAGGGACTTTTTGCACTACAATAGGGTCAAGAATCATAGACCCTAATGATATTTTAGGAATTGAAAGACGTATTGAAATTGCCTCGATAAGGTGATCTTCGGATATTACACCTTTATCGATTAATATTTCCCCAACTCGTTTACCCGATGTTTTTTGTTCTTCTAATGCCTCATTTAACTCATCTTGAGTTATGTATTCTTTTTCAAGAAGCAGGTCACCAATTTTTTTTGTTTTCATATCTTTTTATTTGTACTTATTTAATGCAATCTTTTATCATATCGGTAAATTTAGTAACAACTAAAGCTATAAGTTTGTATTTGGAATGATTTTATAAGTTATTGTAGTATAAGCTAATAGTGTCTCTGAGGATTGACCGATGTTTGAGAGAAGAAGCAAGATGAAAATAGTCCTATTATTGATTTGTTCAACTTATTTATGTGCTCAAGTAGAGGCAAATGATTATCAACAATATGATGGTTTTGTTATTGATTCAGTTATAATTGAAAATAAGAATATTTATGATTTGTCTGAAGATAAATTTGACAATTTTTTATTTAAAACTGCCAACAAATTACATCTGAAAACAAAAAAGAATATTATCAGGCAGGAACTTCTTTTATTCTCGGGCGATAATTTTGATAGTCGTTTAGCTTTGGAAACTGAAAGAAATTTAAGGCAAAATCTTATTATCTATGATGCTTATCTATTGATTAAGAAAAATTCTGATAATAAATTGGTGATTCGCGTTGTAACTGTTGACCAGTGGAGTTTTATTGGGAGCTTTAATTTTAAAAGAGAAGGGAATCTAAATAGTTTTAATGTTCTGGTTGAAGAGAGGAATTTTTTGGGATTAAATAAATTTTTATCTCTTAATTATTTTTCCGAATCAATAGAAAAGGATTATATCAATCTTACTTTTTTGGAAAAAAGGTTATTTTATCAGCCATTGAGATTTTTGTGGTTTTACAGTAATTCAAGAACAAATCAAACAAATCAGGTTATTGTTAGTCATCCTTATTATAACCTATTACAAAGCTATTCATACTCTTTTAATTTTGGTTTTTCAGAAACAATAACAAAACAATATTATGACAGCCTTGAAATAGCGGAGGCAAAAATAAATTCCGATTATTTTGGGTTTGGTTTTGGTTACCGGTTTGGTTCTTATGATAAAAAAATGAAAATTTCAGGAGTTTATGATTATAGGAATAATAAAGTAATAGAACAGAATGTTATGCAGGGTTTTAATGATTCTATAGAGATATTTCAGGATTCAATAATTCATAGATTTGGTTTTGGTGTTAGTTTTAATACATACAATTTTATGAAATTACAACAAGTTGATGGTTATGGTTATGTTGAAGATTTTAACATAGGATATCAAGCTTCTCTTTTTCTGTTTAGGAAATATGATAGTGATTTTGAACAAGTTGATGAAAATGAAATTTCTATGGTTGCCGGTTTTTCAGGGTTTAGGGAAAATAATTTATATAGTTTAGTTATGAATAATTCGGTTTGGTTAAGAAATGGCAAAAAGATAAGAAATTATTCTAAAGTTAAATTATCGTGGTATAATATTAATTTAGATTATGTCACATTTGTTTTCAGAGGGAGGTATGATTATAATTGGAGTATAAATAATTCTGATAATTTAATTTTAAGCGGTATATCCAATTTAAGAGGATATCCGAAATATTATAAAACCGGAAATAAGAAAATTGTACTAAATCATGAAACCAGATTTTTCACAGGTCTTGAAATATTATCGGTAAATTTAGGAGTTGCCTTATTCACTGACATAGGTAATGTCTGGAAATGTGGAGAGAAAGTCTCAATGTCTGATTTCAAATCAAATATTGGTGTCGGCTTAAGGTTTTATCCTGAAAGGGTTTCTAATAATAGTGTGGTCAGAATGGATTTTAGTTATTCCAAAGAATTTGATTGGTCGGTATCAATAAATTCGAATCATTACTTTGATGCTTTATGATTTTGATTGACAAATTACTGATATTCAATACATTATAAATGTAGATACTTACCGACAGGTCTGATTGCTTTTTTTGATTAGGAAGTGAAAATTAGCTTAAATTTTTTGTTCAAATGAATGTATAAGTTAAAATAAATTTAGGATTATTAATTAATGTCCGACATTTGTTTTACAGGATTTATTATGAAATTGTATTGCAATAAAAGATATTATTTGAATGTTCTGATTTTGGTGTTGACCATGCTCCTTTTTTCGAGTAGCTCTTTTGCTTTGCAAACGAGCAATACTTTGGATTTAATCAGAAAGGACTTGGATAATAAAAATATTAGTTTTGATGATTATGTATTATTGGTTATCAAGGCTATCAAAGAACCTTCTGTGCTCCCTTCAGAATATAAATCTGCTTCTTTAGCCGCTTCCTATTTACCTGAGCGATGTGCCACAACAGAACTTATTTATATAAAAAATAATTGGGACCTACTATCAACATCTACTCAATCAATATTTTTAACTGCTATGGCAAGGGTAGCGACTACTTTTACCTATGATTCTCCAAGTGGATTTTTTAAACTTCATTATGATACTTTAGGTTCAGATGCAGTTTCCCCAATAGATAATGACGCCAATGGTATTCCTGATTATATTGATAGATGTGCTTCATATGTTGATAGTTCTTTAGCTATCCATAATGATCTTGGATATCTCAATCCTCCGCCTGATAATGATAGGGGCGGGGACAGCAAATATGATATATATTTTGAATCGATGGGTGTTTATGGATATATGCAACCGGAATTAGAAGGACCCGAAGCATGGTTTGATTATACCAGCTATATTGTTCTACACAATACATATATTGGATTTCCAGAGAATTCAGATCCTGAAGGTAACGAAGCTGGTGCGGCTAAAGTAACTGCGGCTCATGAATTTCATCATGCTACCCAGATGGCATATTACGGAGGTGCCAATGTATGGGTATTAGAATCAGATGCAGTTTATATGGAAGATATCGTGTTTGATCAGGTTGATGATAATTATAATTATATGAGTTCTTTCTTTTACCAACCACATGTAACAATATTGGAGAATTCTTCTCATGCATATTCCTGTTTTATTTGGGAGATGTTTTTAGCAGAGCATTTTGACACATCGTATTGCGTAGCAGTATGGGAGGGTGCTCGTTTTAATAATTTGTTTGCAACTTTTAATGATACTTTAGTAGGTAGGTATGGCTGGACATTAGATTCTGCGTTTGCTGAATTTGCGAATTGGAATTATTGTACAAATGACCGAGATGATGGATTACATTATTCCGAAGGAGATTCTTATCTTTCGGTTACTATAAATAGAAACCATTACGGGTATCCAACAGGTACTGTCTCCCCGTCAATTTTTCCTCAAGGGTATGGTGCATCTTATGTAAGGTTTTATCCTGATGAGCCTGGGATATTACAA
>QNAD01000126.1 GCA_003641345.1 Candidatus Zixiibacteriota bacterium
TATTTTAATATACCTCAAAATTTCTTTAGGGATTTTGCAAGGCATTACATTCCGTCTTTTATAATTTTTGGGATATTTATAATTTACGGTTGCATGTTCCTTTTAAGGAGTGTCTCAGAAATTAAATCAAAAAGCAGTCAGTTATTTGCGAAGATTTTAGTGCTATTGATTTTAATGTCAATGCCTGTTATGCAAATTGTCAGGAATTATAAATCAATCGATGGCTCCAAAACTTATTTTGCATATGATTATGCATCTAATTTGCTCAGCTATCTTGAAAAAGATGCCATATTATTTTCTTTTGGCGATAATGATACGTTCCCATTATGGAATTTACAGAAGACAGAAAAGATGCGTGAAGATGTTGCGGTTGTAAATTATAGTTTATTGAATACTAAGTGGTATTTGAACCAGATTATACAGAGAGATGCATCTTTTCCGATGGGTTTGAATTCTGAAGAGATAAATGATTTACAGTTTTCTCCATGGAGTGATACAACTATTAGCATGTTTTGTGGGTATGATACTTTGAACTTTTTAGTTAAACCTAATGTTGCTGATAAATATTTAATGATTTCCGAACAGGTGATGTTAAGTATTATCAGGGAAAATAATTGGAAAAGACCAATTTATATGGTTGGGGGACCGCCGGGATATGCGATGAGTTGGGTTAGTCCTTTTTTGCGAAAAGATGGAGTTGTGTCGAAACTAATGACAACCGAAAACCCAAAACCTGACATTGAACTGTTAAAAAATAATATATTGAATAATTATAAATATCGAGGCTATAGCAATCCAGATATTAAAGTTGAGCAACAGGATGTTTGGACTTTGAATAATTACTATGCTTCTTTTCTGAATATTATTCAGCATGAATATCAAAATGGAAATATTGAATCAGCTCAAAAAATTTACAATCAACTCAATCAATTATTTCCAGATAATGTGATTAAACCATCGGAAAAAATTTGTAAAGCCAAAATAGAACTGGAAAACAGATTATTTGAAAAAAATTGCTTAAAAAAGTAGTTTTTACAAATTATATATTTTCATAAGAAAATGTTATCTTATCCCATATACTTATAATAATTTTTTATGTGAAAGAATAGAGTTTTGACGTTACGGTAGTGTATGAAATGTATATATGGCGTAACATTAAAGATAACATAGGAATACGCAATATGTTTAAAGGGGATAAAAAAGGCAGGCAAATCGTATTCGCCTAATTTACTTGAATTTCGAACTATTTGAGATAAAAGAAGATATGGAAATTATGTTTATAAGGCTAAATATTTTTAGTTGACAAAATTGAGTAAAATTAGCCTTTTTATAGACAAATAGGAGAAGTCTGTCGAAGTCAATGATTTTGCATTGTAAGGCATTGTAAATAAAGGAGTTAACGGAAGAAGGAGGTTAATGGAAAAATTGTTAATGGACGAACAAGAAATTACAACTTTAGGACGGTTTTCTTTGTTTTTATTAGTTAGTGGATGTAAACAACTCCAAGGAAAACTACAGAGCTTCAAATATCAGATAGGAGGATGTAAATGAAGCGAAACCTAGGTCTGGTAGTACTTTTACTACTGTTTTGGGTCGCAACATCGAGTTGGGCGGCGGTTACTGGTAAAATTACCGGTGTAATGACCGATGCTCAAACCGAAAAGCCTATTGTCGGTGTGACTATTTCCGTAGAAGGAACTAGCTTGGGGGCAATCACCGATGCTGACGGAAGGTACACAATTTTAAATGTACCTGTGAATACGTATGTACTTAAAATCAGCTCAGTTGGTTATAGTACATTAGAAGTTGCAAATGTTGCTGTTTCAGCTGATTTGGCTACTTATCAGAGTCATTCGTTGACTCCGACTACTACCGAATTGTCCGAAACAATTAGAGTAACTGCGGAGACTCCGTTAGTCATCAAAGATAAAGTTGCTTCGATTAATATTATTAAAAGGGACGAAATCCTTGCCATGCCTACCCGTGGTTTTGAAGAGCTGGTTAGCTTGCAAAACAGTGTGGTACGTATCAATCCTAATATTACAACTCAACCGCGTGGTGGTCGTGAATCGATTAACTCCGCTGAGTTGAATATTCGTGGTGGTCGTCCTTCCGAAGTAGCTTATTATGTTGATGGTTTCTCACAGCAGGATCCGCTTTCAGGAACATCAACGGCAAATATCAGTAACAATGCTATTAAAGAAGTTACCGTTATTTCCGGTGGATTTCCGGCTGAATATGGCCATGTTTCCTCCGGTATTGTTAACGTGATTTCCAATAGTGGTTCTGATGAGTATCATGGTACGGTCGAATTAGTAACTGATAATTATTTCGAAGACCTTCACAAGGTTTTTGACCAGAATTATTATTCTGCTGATTTTGGCGGACCAATTCCGGGACTTGAGAAAGGCCATTTCTTTGTTTCCGGTGAACGTCGTTATCTCAAAGACCGTAATCCTACTTCTTTGGACGGATTTTATGTTTTGCCGAATAATAGTCTGGATGGTTGGTCGTATCAAGGTAAGTTAGATTATGAATTCGGACCAAACACTAAGTTGTTATTGGGTGCTAATGGTTCTGTGGATGAGTGGAGAGAGTATCTTCATTCTTACGCTTTTAATATTGAACATACACCTTATTACAAAGATGAAAACCTCGGTGTAAACGGTAAAATTACTCATACTTTTAATGAGAATACTTTTGCCAACATAAGCGGTGCGTTCTACCAAACCAAACGTTTCCGTGGTGATGGTGTACATAAAGAAGACCTATACGCATATGGACGTCCCGGTGGTAATCCTCGTTTTGACAGGACAAATTTGTTCTGGCAGAATGATACTTCAGGGACTGCAATCACTACTGACACCTTAACAACCGATGGTGTTGTTAGAACTTATATTACCGGTGGTGATGAAGGTCATGTTTATGATGATTATTATAAAAGAAATTCATGGTATGTTGGGCTCAAAGGTGATATCACCAGTCAAATCCATGATATGCATACAGTGAAATTTGGGTTTGATTATGAACGCCATACTTTACGGTATTATCGTGCATTGTTCCCTGTAGAGTCATACAATGGTATAGATGGTGGTGGCTTTATTGATGTTGACCGTTATGGTTTCACATATGATGGTCATCGCTCTGATGATGAATCATGGGAAAATGATACGAAGAATCCAATTAACGGTGCTTTCTATTTACAGGACCGTTTTGAGTGGAATGGTATGATTGTTAGTGCTGGATTACGTTTCGACTATTATGATTACAAGACTGAACGGTTGAAAAACAACGAACAGCCATTAAACCCTGATTCTGCCGATGTAACTGATCCTAATGCTACTATTTTAGATCCGACAGACTTGGAGCCAAGTAAAACTTATACTAAGTTATCACCCCGATTGGGTATTTCATTCCCGATAAGTGATAGAACACAAATCCATGTTAACTATGGTAAATTCTTCCAACGACCGAATTTGTTACGTCTCTATGTAGGTTATGATTTCTACGAAAAGATGATTAACAGAGGTGGTTTCTATTATGCTTTCGGTAATCCAAACCTTGAGCCGGAGAAAACTACTCAGTACGAGTTTGGCTTCACTCATCAATTGAGTGATGTGGCTGTTTTTAATTTCCAGGCTTTCTATAAAGATGTAACCGGATTGATGCAGGTTTATAACCAGCCGGCATTCCCGAAGAGTTTTGCCAGCTATCGCAACTCGGATTATTCAACTATCAAAGGGTTGGAGTTCCAAATTGTTATGCGTCGGACTAATAATATCCGGATGGATCTTAAATATTCTCTTTCTTATGCAAATGGTACAGGTTCTTATGCTAATACCCAAAGCAATGTTGCCTGGGTTAATGCTAATGAACCGAAGCAAACCGCTCCTCTATCATTTGATCAACGCCATTCCCTTTTAGGAGTAATTGATTTCCGTACAACTAAGGGTGAAGGTCCTAAGTTCGGAGATTATTATCCCTTTGAGAACTTTGGTGTTAATGCCGTAATTCAGGCTGCCAGTGGTACTCCATATTCACCACAAACAGTATTTAATGAAATCACGATGGCTTCTACATCTCCAACACCAGATGGTCCACGTAACTCAAAATATACTCCCTGGACTTTCAATGTTGATATGAAGGTTGAGAGATCATTTGATATTAATAAGTATAAAGTCGCTGCATATTTCTTGGTGAAAAACGTTTTCAATCGTGACAACGTTTATAGTGTTTATGAAAGTACCGGTGATCCGGACAATACCGGTTGGCTTAATACCGATGCCGGCCAGTCATGGGTTAATGGAACCGATGGTACTGAAGCAGATGCTACTGGATTTACTGGAGCGGAAAAATATGAAATTAAATCCAACAATCCGCAAAATTATGGTACGCCTCGTACGATACTTGCCGGATTGCGGTTTTCGTTCTAAGGGAGTAAGGAGTTAAATAATGAAAAAAACACTTTTAGTATTTTGTTTAATACTATTGATGGCGTTAGCTGTCTTTGCTCGAGCTCCCCAGAAATCGATGTCAAGCGACAGTAAAGCGACTATCTTGGATACTGATACCTGGATTGATGCAAACAAGATTTTGATGATCTTTTCAAATGATGGAGCTTTTGCAACCGATTTAGGTGGTGTCTTGGTTAAAACTGATGGATTGTACTATCCTTATACTGATACTTCTTACATCTTTTCCGGTGAAGAAGACAGAACTGTTGTTTATGCTTCAGGTTTATGGATAGGTGCAGTAGATCATGGAACACACGACACTTTAATCTGTCTGGCTGAATATTCAGAAGAATACACGCCAGGACCGATGGTTGGTGGAACTTTTGATCCTACTTCAATGACAAATCCAGATTTTAGGGTTTATAAACTATATTCTGATAGTTTAGCTGATAATCCAAATGATGATTATACCAATTGGCCGGCTGACCAGGGAGCTCCCGTTGATGGAGATGGAAACCCGGTAATAATTGGTGATCAGTTCTTATGGACAGTTTATAATGACGCTGATGTTTTAGCTCATACCAATAATTCAGGTAGTACTGAACCTCTTGGTATTGAAATTCAGCAATCAGTATTTGCATTTGATCGTGAAGACCCACTTGGTGAAATTGTGTTTATGAAATTTAAAATCATCAATAAAGGCGGTAAAGATTTAAGGGATATGTATGTTTCTCTTTGGTCAGATCCTGATTTAGGTGATGCCGGTGATGATCTTGACGGTTGTGATACAGTTTTGTCACTTGGTTATGTTTATAATGGTGATAATAACGATGGAAGTTATGGTTCAACTCCTCCTGCAGTTGGATATGATTTTTTCCAAGGACCATTAGAATTTACTGGTGATGATGCTGATACTGCAAAAATGTGGGGTCAAACATTGGCACAATATCGTAATTTGCCGATGTCCTCATTTGCTAAATATATTAACGGTACTGACCCTCAGAACAAGACCGAGACATATAATTATATGCAAGGTTTAAAACCTGATGGTACTGATTACACGGACAATAATGGTGTTGTTACTAAGTTCCATTATGCAGGTGATCCGGTATCTGGCACTGGTTCATTAGATTTTGATCCTGCTGACCGTAGATTTATGATAACAACTGGACCATTTGATTTTGCTCCAGGTGATTCTACCGAAATCTTGGCGGCTATTATAGTTGGCCAGGGCGGTGATCGTTTGTCTTCGGTTGCTGTTATGAAATATAATGATAAGTTTGCTCAGCTTGCTTATGATTTGGGCTTTGAACTTCCAGAACCTCCTGCGGCTCCGATTGTTGAAGCTCATATTATTGATGGACAAGCTTCATTTGAATGGACTGACTATTCAGAAGAAAACCCCGGTGATTACGTATTTGAAGGTTATACTGTCTTTCAGGGTGAATCAGCTGCTGGACCATGGAAAATGATTGCTAATTATGATGTAGCCAATGGTGTAGCATTGATTCTCGATGATGTAGTTGATCCTGCATCAGGTGCTTTGGAGCAGAGAGCTGTGAAGTTTGGTTCTGATAATGGTATTCAAAGATTCTTTGGAACAAATCAGGACTATATTAATGGCAGTTCTCTAAATAATATAACAAAGTATTTCTATAAAGTAGAAGCTTATTCTTATAATTCAGATCCTCAAGCTATCCCGAAAACAATGACGTCTGCTACTTCGTTTACATTAACACCTTCGGGAGCATCAGCAGGTACTGATTATGACATGGCGTATGGCGATACGCTTGCCGTCACTCATACCTCA
>QNAD01000127.1 GCA_003641345.1 Candidatus Zixiibacteriota bacterium
AAAAGTATAATTGGTAGCCGTTATCATGTGATTCGAGAAACTATTTTGCAAATAAGTACCGTTAATTTTTTCGCTAAAAGCTTCATCAATATTCCGGACATAAACGGAATTAACTTCCAGCGGATTAAAAATATTTAAGATATGTTTCCCCGCTTTCCATTGATATCCGAAGCTACCGACAATAATTTGGTTTTCGTATTCCGGTCGTTTTTGGTAATTGCCACTAGCTTTAAGCACTGTATGTGGATGATGTTTGCGGATAAAATTTTCGGCATTCAACGGAAACCAAAGTTTTGGAATTTTTAATCCCATATCCAACCCTGCCTCAATAGTATTGAACGGTAAATATTCGATGATGCTTTCATCTGTTTCTGCTGTTTTAAAAACTGTTTGTCGCTGAAAGCCTCCGTGCATATTGACATTAAAAATCTCAGCACCATACAGTAAACTTCTGTCCACCGCATTCAAACTTGCCGAAACGCCCAAATTACCGGAAGTATTTGTACCTTCTAATTCGGTAGAAACCGTATATTTTTTCATTGGTGTCAGTTCCACGAAACAATTTAAAAATTGCTTGTGGGTAGTATCTTCTTCAAAACGGATATTAATTAGCCGGTAGGTTGCCAATTTCCATAAGTAGTCGTAGGTGGAAGCCACCAAACTGAAATTATACAGACTATCAGGAAGTTGGTAGTTACCTTTTTGGAGCACTTTTGGTGAAATGAACCAATCTTTGTGAAACAAAAAATAAATATTCTTCCGATACGAAACAGTATCAAAATTTTGATAATAACCGGATGAATCATTGAGAACCTGTTTTGGATTAAAATCCATGTAATAATAAATCTTGTTTATACGATATCGCTGCCTTACTTTATTAAATAATTCTGCATTTTTTTTGTCACGGACTCCGACAAACAGTTCCAATTTAATTTGATAATTACTGCTGTCAGCCATAAACGACACAAAGTCTTTATTAAAATAGTAATAACCGTTGTTTCTTAAGAGTGTCACAATGCGGTCGCGCTCTTTATCCAACAAATCAACATCATATTGTTTACCGGACTGTATCAAAGAATTTAAGCTGTCAGCTACAATAATTTTACGCATTCGTTTATCCTCAATATGATACGAAACCTTTGAAAAATTATAGGGACGATTCAAATAAATCTGATAATTAACTTTTGTCTTTTTTCCGTGAGGAATTATCGTATAGTCAATGGCAGCATTGAAATAACCTTTGTTATCAAGAAAAGTTTTGATTTCTTTTATTGTCTTTTTGGTTTTTGATTTTGAAAAGAGAACCGGTTCTTCTCCAATAATTTCTCCCATTTTATAGACCCCGAAAAACTTTTTCAGTTTCGTTTCTTTTCCGCTGTGCGACAAGTTATATACTGTAAGGTGAAACGGAAAAATCACAGCAGTTTTTGTATTAGGATGTTGTTGTAAGTAGGGCTCAAGATCATCGGTTTTAATATCACTTTTCCCGATTATCTTTAATTGATTCTTTTGTAACAGATGTTCTTCCTCCGGAACCAAACGGGTTGTATTACAGCTTGAGAATATTGCAGTTACGGGCAAAAGAGCCAATAAAATCCATTTTATTTTTCTGTAAATAACCAAAGTGGAAAAACTTTTTTACTTTTGTTTTGAAAATATCAAAAATACTATTTTGTAAAGAAACGGATTTTAGTTTTCCGAAAAAGATAAAAGCAAGGTGGGAAAAAAACAAGAAAAGAAATCGGCATTAAGTGTAAAAAAAGGTGTTGTACCTCCTGCAAACATTAATTCTACGCAAAATAACAAAAACACAAATTCTTTGTCGGCAGATGAACTTTTTTCGGAAATCAGGGCAGGAGATCGTTCCGCATTGGGAAAAGCCATAACCTTAATTGAAAGTACACAACCTAAGCATATAAAAGACGCTAATCGCCTAATAGAAAAATGCTTACCCATTTCCGGAAATTCTTTTCGGATTGGTATTACCGGTGTGCCGGGTGTAGGGAAAAGTACATTTATAGAACAAATCGGTCTTTTTCTGTTAGAACGCAAACATAAAGTAGCCGTATTGGCGGTAGATCCCAGTAGCACCCGCTCCAAAGGTAGTATTTTGGGAGATAAAACCCGGATGGAAAAACTGTCGGCTGCCGACAATGCATTTATCCGACCTTCTCCGTCAGCAGGTTCTTTAGGTGGTGTAGCACGCAAAACGAGAGAAACAATTATGGTTTGTGAGGCAGCAGGATACGATTATATTCTGATAGAAACCGTTGGTGTCGGACAGTCGGAAACGGTGGTGCGTTCAATGGTAGATTTTTTTCTTCTTTTGATGCTTGCCGGTGCCGGTGACGAGTTACAAGGCATCAAACGCGGCATCATTGAAATGGCAGATTTGATTGCCATCAATAAAACCGATGGAGATAATATCGCGAAAGCAAATTTAGCAAGACAGGAATATCAAAATGCCTTACATCTTTTTCCGCAAAAAGATTCGAAATGGCAGCCGCCGGTATTAACTTGCTCCGCTGTTACGGGCAAAGGCATTGATGATATTTTTCAACAAATAGAGAATTATCAGAAACAAACATTTGTCTCAGGATTTTTCAAAGAAAATCGCAAACAGCAGGCAAAATACTGGTTAGACGAAACCATTTGGGATAGCTTAAAAAAAGATTTTTTGGCATCCGACAAAATTAAAACGGAATTCAGGAAACTGGAGCAGGCAGTTCTCAACGAAACACTATCGCCTTTTGCTGCAGCACAACAGTTGTTGGATTTATACAAAACCGGAAAATCTTGATTATTTCTGCCGAACAGATAGAAAAAATTCAAGAAAAAGCACACCAATTAGGGTTTGTTGCCTGTGGGCTTACACCGTTACATCCTTTTGTAAAAGAAAAAACACAATTTCTAAAATGGTTACAAAACAGACATCACGGTGAAATGGAATTTTTGGAACGGAACATTGAAAAACGCTTTAATCCGTCATCATTAGACAAGAATTTTCGTTCGGCAATTGTCGTATTGATAAACTATTACTCCAAAGAAAACCCTGTGAAAAATCAGATTCCGAAAGTCAGCAAATACGCGTTAGGAAAAGATTACCATACTGTAGTGAAAGACAGATTGTGTGTATTGCAGCAATTTATCAACAATGAGATTGCCCCGATGACAGGTAGATGTTTTGTGGATTCGGCACCTGTTTATGAAACGCAATTAGCCATAGATGCCGGACTTGGGTGGAAAGGAAAAAATACTTTGCTCATCAATAAACAATATGGTTCTTTTGTATTCATCGGTGAGATATTAAGTGATTTAGAGGTGCCGGAAAATACGACCGTAGAACCCAATCATTGCGGAAATTGCACCCGCTGTATTGACGCTTGTCCCACAGGTGCACTTCAACCGGATTTTTTAGATGCTACCAAATGTATTTCGTATCTGACCATTGAACGAAAATCATTACAGCCGTCTAAATATAAAACCTCGCCATGGATTTACGGTTGCGACATCTGTCAGGATGTGTGTCCGTGGAACAGTAATACTCAACCGACGAAAATTGAAGAATTTTCACCAAAACCGTTCCTATTGTCTGCCGGCATTCCCGAATGGGAAAAATTGAGTGCTGCGGAATTTGACAAAATCTTTGCAGATTCACCTATTTTGCGGACAGGATTTAAGCGGATGAAACGAAATCTAAATGAAATTACAAAACCATAAAATTTTTCCTGTAAAAATTCGTTATACGAAATGACCTAAAACTAAATATTATGCGACACATTATTTTTCTTTTCTTCTTCGTTTGTACATTTTTTGCCGGTCATCAGGCACAATCCCAAGGATTATTTTCCGAGACAGGTTATTACGATCAAAACAACTGGTTCTCAAATGAGTATTACTGGTACTCCGGATTTTATTCTACGCCTTCGGCAAGGTTAAAAGAACTATTGAAAAAGAATGGTATTACCGGCTACGACCGTAAAATATTTTTTCTGAAAAAAGGACAGAAAAAAGATACTCCTTCAAGAGAATACATTGAAAACTTTGACAAAAATGGAAATATTACCCACCACGAGTTTAAACGAAACGGAAAATCAATTAAGCAATATGAGTTTACATATAACAATGCCGGAAAATACACCGAATTAAAGAAAATACGAAAAGGAAAATTAAAACAACATCAGATAGTTGAATATAATGATTCGAATAAGGTCACATCATTTACCTTGCTGAAGAACAATGACAAGAAATTAAAGCAAAAACGGATTTCTACATACTCGCCCGAAGGAAAACTAATTAAGCAAGTTTATTATGCCAAAGACGGAAAAACAGAAGATAAAAGGTGGGAGTATGACTATTACGATAACGGGAAACAAAAAGAAAACCGATATTACAAAAAAGGGAAATTAAAACATAAATATGTTTACTCCTGCGACAATCAGGGAAAGGAAATAAAAAAGAACACTTCACAGGTTTGTAAAATTAAACAATACAATCGTGATTCTACCTACGAAAAAATTTCCCGCACCACCGACAGCAAAGGACGAATCAGGAAATCGGTAACGACATACGATAAATATGATCGCGAGATTGCTTATCGGTGGTATAACAACAAAGGTGTTCTTGTATATGGATTTGATTACACCTACAGTCAGGAAAGAAACCTTGTTTTATCTTATACCAGTTACAAGCGAGGCGGAAAAATATCCGGCAAACAAGAATGGGTATATAATGACATCAATCAATTGGTTAAGGTCACTACCTACGGACGAAATAATAAACTAAAAAACATCAAAGAGTATCAGTATGATACAGGAAATCAATTGGTTTCCCGTAAGGTTTACGATAAACGACATCAACTAATAACCCGGTATGAATATGTAAACAATAGTCACGGTAATGTTGTAAAAACAACAACCTATGATAAAAAAGACAAGCCGGAAAATATTTACGAGGTAAGCTATACTTACAACCAGTAAGAATTGTAATTTTATAAAAATGAAAGGGGGAGTTAAAAAACGCCCCCTATCACAAGGAAAAAACTGAACTATGGTGCTAGCTTCATATAATAAGACGCACAGAAACCAAAAAGGTTGCTTGAGAATTTATTTTTTTTAGAAAAAATTTATATCTGATTGAAAAACAGCGAAATAAACTTGTTGTTTTTTAACAGGTTTCCGGAAACTTGTTAATAACCATCAATAAAAAGAAGAAATTTGTTTAGTTTATTACAATTTTCTTAACTAGGTTCTTATCGGAAAATGAAACTCTTAAAAAGTAGATCCCGTTCGATTGATTTTTTACATCAAAACGAATTTTATCGTTTATAACTTGTTTTGACATTATTTTCCTGCCACTGATATCAAATAATTCAACCCTTTGAATATTAATTCCCGTAACATAAAACTCACTATGGGCAGGATTCGGGAAAATCGAGATATTTGCTAATTCATTTTCCGATTCAATATTTACTGCACAATAAGTAATATTAGTATCAATTGTTCCGATATTATAATCAATAATCGGTTCAATTGTTGTTGTAGGCGTTTGGTCACAGAAAAGAAAATTCCCACTCATCACACCTTGATTATAGGTACCGTTTTGAATATAAAATGCTCCGGTAGCCCCACCTTTAGTTGTATCTAAATTCGACCAGCTGTCACCAATATTAAATATTCCGTTATTAAGAAACACTGCGTTATGAGTTGTTGTTGAACTATCACCATTGGTAAAGTTATTGTCCAAATCAATTTGAGCTCCCTGAACATTATTCCAATAACCGGCATTAGTAGCATCAAGTGTTCCGGTTACCTGATTGTGATTCTCGAAATCACCTGCATTATAAAAACGGTTAAAATTAAAGTTGCCATTATTTGTAAACAGGTCTTCGTTCAAAAACTCTGTTACGGTAACTATTCCGGAATTGGTAAAAGTTCCGGCATTCTGAATACTGTCACTTGAGATGGTAGCATTGGCATAATTGGTACAAGTTCCCGAAGTATAAAAGCTATCTACCTCTTGAATTATTCCATAATTATTTATTGTCGCCTGATTATAAATTAAGTCATAGAAATTCGAAATCCCATGATTAATAAAACTCCCTTGCACAATCTCAATTTGGTCAAAACTAAAAGTTCCGTTATTGGTTATTAAGCCACCGTTTTGGATTGCAATACCGACCACATTGGCTCCTTGGACAAAAGAGCCGTTACCGTTAATGG
>QNAD01000128.1 GCA_003641345.1 Candidatus Zixiibacteriota bacterium
AGGAAGTTGGCGTTAGCGATAATTTACAGGAAAATCTTATCTGGTGGTCAGAAGATTTATTGTAACAGTATTCGTATATTAATATTATTTCATTTATTGGAACTTAAAAGTATTCTGAATTGTTATAATAGATAGCTTAAGCTCCTACCAACTTCTCAAAGTTTTAGGCTTAAGCAATCTGTGTTATATGACTCCTTAGTTGGCCGGATATGTTGCCTCCCCCTTCAGCATATCCGGTTTTTTTATAATTTAGGCAGAATAAAAAATCTTGACAATTTAGGATATTTTTATTTTCTTGAAATTAGAAATAATTATTTTAGTCAGCTTTGTACAATTCAAAAGGATATTAAAAAAATATAATAATTTTCGTTAAAGGACTTATTTTTTAACAGTTTAAAAAATTTAGGAGGTTCCAATGTCCTTTAATCTTACGAAAACACTTGGTCGGCTAATCTTTATTATTAGTTTCATTACAATTTTCTGTAGTTCAACAGTTTATTCTCAAGCCTACGATTTAGAATTAACTATAGGTCATGAAACAGCCGTGAAAGCAGAAACCGGCGTTGAAATTCCAATTTATTTTAAAAACTATGTTGATACAATAGCCGGATTTCAAATCTGGATACAAAACAGCCGACCAGACCTAATGGAATACACTTTAACATTCGATACTATCGGTTGCTTAACATCGGGATGGCATATTTCAACAAATTCACTTGGCGGAATAAATCAAGATATTCTAATAACAGCTACGCGAGATATTCAAGAAAGTAATTTTCTTTACCCACAATCGAATAATAATCCATTGCTTAAAATTTATGTTGATGCTTACGATATTCCGGAATTTCTATATAATGAGGCAGTTGATTTATTTATTCAATATCAATTGATTGACCATTTTTCGTTTTCTGACCAATATGGAAATTTAGTGGGTATGACTTATGAATACTATGAAGATACTACTTGGTTTGAGTGTACTGCATGGGCGGGTGAAGTTTGCTTGAATTATCAAATAGTTTCCGGTTCTCCGGCAGATTCAATGTGGATTCAATCTGATTCATTACTTATAGTTGACACTAGTATCTTTTTTATTGATGGCGGTTCGTTAACTGTTTTAGGGCAAGAACCATTTATTTGCGGAGACGTGAACGCAGATGGCATTTATAATATAAGCGATATTACTTATCTGGTTGCCTTTTTATTTGCCGGAGGTTCACCACCAATGCCTCTTCAATCTGCAGATTGTAATGAAGATGGTGATATCGGGATAAGTGATCTTACTTGTTTTATCAATAATATGTTCTTAGGGGGACCTCCACTAACTTGCGGACAATAGAAAAATCATAAGCCGGTAATTATTTACCGGCTTTTTTATTGTAGCCTTTTAATTTCATGTAATAACTTGACGTTAAGATTCTTATTCATTAAAATTAATGATAATACTATACCTACATTAGGAGATTACTATGAGAAAAAGAATTTTACTTTCAATTTTTATTTTAAGCACTATAATATTATCAGGATTTTCATTTCTAACTGTGTCATGTACAAAGCAACCACCGGAGCCACCTGTTGCCAAAATTGTTCCCTGGGCAGATACCATGTTTGGCGATATAAGAACTGATAATTATTATTGGCTTCGTGAAAGAGAAAATCCGGAAGTCATTGATTACCTTACTGCAGAAAATAATTACACCAATGAAATTATGGGTCATTCCAAAGCGTTCCAGAAAAAACTTTACGAAGAAATGGTTGGGCGTATCAAAGAAACCGATTTGTCAGTCCCGTATAAAATGGGAGAATATTTTTATTATTCTAAAACTGAAGAAGGAAAACAATATAATATTTATTGCAGAAAAAAAGGTTCACTTGATGCTGACGAGGAGATTTTACTCGATGCTAACTTGCTTGCAACAGGGAAAAGTTATTTTGATTTAGGCACTTATGAAATTAGCACAAATCAAAATTTACTTGCATATTCTGTTGATAACAATGGTTCCGAAGAATATACAATTTTTATTAAAGACTTAACTACCGGCGAGCTACTCAATGATTCTATCCCAAAAACATCAGATGGAATAGAATGGGCAAATGATAATAAAACTATTTTCTATACCACTTTTGACCATACCAAAAGGCCCGACAAGTTATGGCGTCATGAACTTGGTACTGATATTTCTACAGACCCAATGATTTTCCATGAAAAAGATGAAAAATACTTTTTATACATCTCAAAAACTAAAAGTAAAAAATACCTTGGATTATACCTTGAAAGTAAAATGACCTCAGAAATAAGATACTTAAAAGCTGATAATCCAACTGGTAAATTCAGAGTATTGAATCCCCGCGAACAGGGCGTAGAATATTCAGTTTACCATCACGGTGATAATTTCTATATCAAGACAAATGAAAATGCTAAAAATTTTAAAATTATAACTGCTCCTACAAGAAACCCTGCTAAGAAATACTGGAAAGATTTTGTGTCTCATTCTGATACTGTAAAAATTGACAATGTGGAAGTATTCAGAAACCATCTGGTACTTTTTGAAAGAATCAACGGACTTAAGCAAATTCACATTATAAATCTAAAAAACAAATCAGAACATTATATTGAATTTCCCGAACCGGTCTATTCTGTTTACAACTCAACCAATAAAGAATTTAATACTGACATCTTACGATTTTCTTATTACTCATTGATTACACCCAAATCTATTTATGATTACAATCTAAATGATAAATCAAGAGAATTATTAAAACAGACAGAAGTCCTTGGCGGATACGATCCAAAACAATATCAATCTGAAAGAATTTTTGCAACTGCTTCCGATGGTTCCAAAATACCGATATCATTAGTTTATAAAAAAGGAATCGAAAAAAACGGCAATAATTTCCTCTGGTTATACGGCTATGGTTCCTATGGTGCCAGCATGGATCCATATTTTTCATCACGTCGTCTTACGCTCCTTGACCGAGGATTCATCTATGCTATAGCTCATATCCGTGGCGGAGGTGAAATGGGAAGATACTGGTACGAAGAAGGCAAGTTATTAAATAAAAAGAACACCTTTACTGATTTCATTGCTTGTGCTGAACACCTTGTAAACAAAGGATATACAAACTCCGAAAAGATGGTTACAAGCGGCGGCAGTGCCGGTGGATTATTGATTGGAGCTGTTTTAAATATGCGACCAGACCTTTTCAAAGCCGCAATTGCCGGTGTACCATTTGTAGATGTGTTGACCACTATGCTTGACTCTACTATCCCTTTGACTGTTACAGAATTTGAAGAATGGGGAAATCCGACAGAAGAAAAATATTATTGGTATATAAAATCTTATTCGCCATACGATAATGTTGAGAAAAAAGCATACCCAAATATTTTAATTACAGCCGGCTTAAATGATCCAAGGGTTCAATATTGGGAACCAGCTAAATGGACAGCAAAATTAAGGAGTTTAAAAACAGATAATAATCTATTGTTGCTTAAAACAAATATGGGTGCAGGACATGGAGGCGCCTCTGGAAGATATGATTACCTCAAAGAAAAAGCATTTGAGTATGCATTTATATTTGATATTCTGGGAATAAAAAATTAAAAGCTAATAAAAACTTATTTTACAAGCCCTCCCACAAGAGGGCTTTTCTATTGAGCTACAATAACTTACGGTTAACTCCAATCTAAGATTCTAAAGATATTTATTTTTCTAAAGAATTTTCTTGCCTTTTACGATTATATTTATAAATTGCAATTCTATTTTGAAAGGAGTAGAAGAATAATAATGTCTAAAATATGTGAAATTTGTGGAAAGAAACCACTTTTTGGTAATAATGTCTCACACGCTAAAAATATTACTAAGCGACGTTGGAACCCGAATCTTCAATCAGTAAAAGCACTTGTTGATGGTAAACAGAGACGTCTTAAAGTTTGTACTTCCTGTCTTAAAGCTGGAAAAGTTATTAAAAACGTAAAAATCAAAAAAGAAATAAAATCTTAAATTTTTGATTATTTGAAAAATTTCAACCGCCCTCAGGGCGGTTTTTTTTTATAAAAAAAAACCGCCGGAGAAAATAATTCCGACGGTCAAAATTAATGCTATCCAATAGCAAAAGAGATGGGGGTAAAATTATCTTATTTTGTTAGAGACAACACGGTATTGGCTTGAATAAAAGAATGTGCCATTAAGGCTGTTGACATTTTTAATTTAATCTGCTGTGACATAAAATTGGAATACTCCCGAACAATATCTGTATCCCTAATCTGAGATTCTGCGGCTAATAGATTTTGCCTTGTAATCTCCATTGATGCTCTTGCTGATGTCAGTTCATTTTTCTGAGTGCTTCCGATTTCAACCTGAGCACTGTCAAGTTCACTTATTGCGTTATCAATTATTTCTATTGATGCTTCTGCCGCTTCAGGAGAAGACATATCTATTCCCTCAAGTGCAGAAATATCAGCAAGCGAACCCTCGTCACCATTTAAGAGTTTATATCCGTTATATTCTACATCATCAATTTTATCATTGTAAGTGCCTACTAAACTTTGGGCAGCACTATCAAATGCCTGTTGAGCACTTTCCGAATTAATCCCTTCATTAGCCGCACCTACAGCCAAAGACCGAAGGTCATTCAAAGAAGAACGCATCTCGCTTACATACGATGATCCAGTATTGTATTTTGCAATTTGCATATTTGTGTTTTCAATCTTTTGTGATAAAGAACCAATTTGTGTTCGAAGCTGTTCGGAAATAACTAACTGAGCAGGTCCATCTGATGCATGATTTATTTTGTATCCCGATGATAATTTCTCCATTGAGCTCATCATATTCTGATAGATAAAATTAGTTGCACTTACTATATTTGAGTTGGATTGATTATAATTAATACTTAGACTCATAAACTCCTCCTTATAAAATAAAGCACCAGTTACGGTACTCAAATATATTATTAGCATATATTATGCCATCCACCAATAACGCCTAAACCCCGACATAATTATAAGTTACGACGACACGTCAAATAGCACAGAGAGAAAACTATTGGAACAATCCTATACAATATTGAATTCATTAGCAATAATACAATCGTCGCAATTGAGAAGGCAAAAACTCCTGATATTTTGACAACCCTTTTTTAGATAAAGTTGTTAAAACCACAGTAGTTCAACCTACTCTCACTTTTCAAAATTCTCCCTACAAGAACTTTTTGTCCATGTCATTCTTTTGTTTTTTTCGTTTCCGACTTGAGGGCTTGTTAAAAAATCTCACAGATGTTACGGTGGGTCTTGAAAATCTGTGTAAACAGATTTTTGTGACCTACCGTTCTTTAATTAACAACTACTTAAGTGTCGGGTCACAATCCACCTTCGGTGAATCAGGACCCGATACAACTGAAATAAGACTTTATCAACAAGCCTGTCCGCAGGAATGACATGGACAAAAGGAATGACAAGACAAAAGAGATGACAAATTGGAGTTTTCAACAATAGAAAATAGGGTGAAACTCTTTTAGCAGTTACGATTTTTGAGGTTAACAGATTCGGGGTAATTGTTCACCAACTGGCATATCCAAAATCCGTTCACTTCCCAGTAAAGTTTTTACAGTAACCAGTCCTACTTTCTTTTTATTTACAGAACCAATTATAGCGGCATTTTTTCCATCGGGATGTTTTTTCATGATTGCTAAGATTTCATCAGCTTTATCAGAAGCAACAGCAACTACAATTTTCCCTTCATTGGCAATGTATAAGGGATCAATACCCAGTATCTCAGCCGCACCAATAACAGCCGGATTAACCGGCAAAGATGATTGATCGATGATTATAGATGTTTTTGAATTAGATGCAAACTCATTGAGAGTTGCTGCAACTCCTCCACGAGAGGGGTCACGCATAGCATGAACAGAATTTCCGCCGCACTCCAAAATTGATTCAACCAGATTATTCAACGAAGCGGTGTCGCTAATAATATCAGATTCAAATGTTAGCCCCTCACGCTGTGATAAAATAGTAATACCATGATCGGCAATGGTGCCATTGATAATAATTTTATCGCCGTCTTGTAAATTTCGTGATGAGATGTCATAATCATTTTCGATTATACCAATCCCTGAAGTATTGATAAATATTTTATCCCCTTTGCCTTTATCAACAACTTTTGTATCTCCGGTAACAATTTGGACATTTGCTTTTATCGCCGCTTTTTGCATCGA
>QNAD01000129.1 GCA_003641345.1 Candidatus Zixiibacteriota bacterium
AATTCACTTCTAAAGAGTTAAATCCTACTGAATCTGAAACCCAAAGTCGAATAAATTTGATTATAAATTCTTTTCAATAAACAATTTAAAACTTTTCTGGAAGAAATATTTCCCCTATTTGTATTAATGCTGAAACTTAAATGTTTGGATGTATATACTCGTCTTAATTGTATAACTGTTAGGAGTTAACAAATGAAATATTTACTTATTATTCTTTTTTCAATAATTGCCATATCAGTGGCTGGCAATGAAATTTCTGTCACAGTTTATAATTCTGATTTAGGTGTTATTAGTGAAAAAAGAAATCTAAATTTTACTGAAGGGGTGGATACTTTAGCTTATACTAATGTCCCTTCCAGAATAGATCCTGCCTCGGTTAGATTTGAGCTTAGTAATTCATCGCAAGATGTTACCATATTAGAACAAAATTATCTCTTTGATCTTGTCAGTCCTGAGCAGATGTACAAAAAATATATAGATAAAGAAATTGAAATTCTTAACGAAAAAGGCGAATTATATACCGGAATTCTTCTTGTCGCCAGTCGCGATGCTATTACTCTTGAAGATAAAACTGGAGAGATAAAAATTGTTATGCTCTCAAAAATCAGTAATGTCACTTTTCCATCACTTCCCGATGGGCTTATCACTAAACCGACTTTATTCTGGCTATATAATTCAAATATTGCCGGTGAAAAAGAATGTCAGGTAAGTTATCAAACGCGAGGAATGAACTGGGAAGCGGAATATGTTGGCATATTGGATGCTAAAGAAAAGAACCTTGGTCTTTCCGGATGGGCATCTATAAGTAACAAATCAGGAAAGAGATATGAAAACGCTTCGTTGAAATTAATTGCCGGTGATATCAATAGAGCCACTCAAAGAGGTAATGGTATGAGATTAGAAAAAATGTCAACAATGAGTGCGGCACCTATGGCTGGATTTAAAGAAAAAGCATTTTTTGAATACCATTTATATACCCTTCCTCGCAAAGCAACATTAGCCGACAAAGAAATTAAGCAGATATCTCTGTTTGACCCAGCTTCGACTATTGTCTCAAAAGAATATTTATATTTTCCTGACAAGGGTAATAATATTTCAGTAAATTTGAATTTTAAGAATTCTAAAGTGAATGGTTTAGGTATGCCATTACCTTCGGGACGAGTACGCTTATTTAAAGCAGACGATGACGGTTCGATGATTCTTCTAGGTGAAGATAGAATCAGCCACACTCCAAAAGACGAGGAGTTGAAACTAAAAGTCGGTAATGCTTTTGACGTAAAAGGCGAGTATAAAACAATTAGCCATAATCGTATTTCTCAATCCGTTATTGAAGAAAAATATGAAATTGAATTGCGTAATCACAAAGATGAAAATATAACAGTGCGAGTTGAAAAGAAGTTATACAATGACTGGGAAGTTCTTGAGTCAAATTTTGAATATGAAAAAGAAGACGCTTCTACTATTGTATTTCAAATTCCGGTTGCAAAAAATGGCGAAAGTAAAATAACTTTAAAAGTCAGATTAAATAATAGATAAGTAATGATAGTTGACAATTAAACCTTCAGGTAGTAAATTCCACTGACTTAGAAAATTGAGCATTAAGGAGAAAAAATGAAATTATCATCAAGAATTGCTTTGATATTGGTTTTAACTATTTTCATGGCTGGCAGTGTCTTAGGAGGGCGAAAACATAGAAAACTACCAATTGGAGCATATATTAAAACTGCCAAAATTGAGATTTTGTCTGGTGAATTTAAAAGATATGAAAATGCTATTTCATATCTGGATTCACTGTTTTTGAATTATGGTCACCATGCTGAAGGACTTAGTTTAATGTCCAGTATTTATGTCGATTACATTGACAAAACTCCCGGACCAATAAATAAAAGACCTTATGTTAAAAAACTGGTTGCTTATGTTGATACACTTCATATGACTTGTAAAAATAAAGAAATAAAAAAAGACTATAGAAAAGATTGTGATGAATACACTGAAAGAGCAGACTCTACAAAAGTTAAATTCTGGCGTCAATTCTATAATGCCGGTATTGAGCAGTTAACTTATTTGCAGGGACTTGCCAAAGATTTGGAGACGACAACTGATTCGGCTGTAATTGCTTTTACGCAAAATAGTTTTCAAGTTAATATTGATTCCTGTATTGCAAATATGGAATTAGCTATTATGCTAGACCCATCCAATACAGATCCTTATATCGCTGTCGGTAATGCTTATGAATATAAAAAAGATTTCCATGAAGCTGTTAAATGGTTGGCTAAGGGTCTTGAAAAAACAGAAGATAAATCAAATCTGCTTATCTCAATCGCTTATGATTATGTAAGAATCAATGAATATTGTGAAGCAATTCCTTATTTTAAAGAATATTCTGAATTAAATCCAACCGATGAAGCAACGCTGTTCAATTTATCTATCTGTTATACCAATTGTAAACAACTTGATGCCGCTTATAAAGTTTATAATAAAATACTGGAATTAAACCCTGAAAATTATAATATTTTAGGCAATGTAGGAAACTATTTTAACCAGAAAGCCCGTTATGCATCTGATTCTGCGAAAGCATACCGAGAAGCTGGTAATGTCGAGAAATCAAAAGAATTTATGGCTCTTAACGGTCAGATGTTTGATTCATCTGGATTTTATTTCAAGAAACTATTTGAAATTTATCCTGATTCTATTTTTGCCGCCGAGCAGTATGCTGTTATTAACGCTATTAGAGGAAAATATGATGTTGCCTCAATTGGTTTTGAGAAATTAACTGTATTGGATCCAGACAATAAAGAGAATTGGACTTATCTTGGCGATTGCTATTTGAATTTAAAAGAATTCAAAAAAGCAATTCCTGCTTATGAAAAAGTTATCGAACTTGATCCAACAAATAAAGATACTATGGAACGTCTTCGGGACCTATATATCGAAATTGGTGATAATGCCAAAAAAGTGGCTATCAATAAAAAAATAAACGAGTTATAAAATCACTTTTTTATAATATAACGGCAGGCTAATTGCCTGCCGTTTTTTTTATGCCTATATTAATCAAATGACAAACAAAAGAAGATTTGCCAAAATTGCAATTTCCGGACCAAAACGGAAATCTTTTACTTATGAGATTCCTGATTATATTAATAACTTGAAATGCGGTCAAAGAGTTATTGTGCCTTTTGGAAGAAGCAAAAAAACCGGCTTCTTTATGAAACAAACTCAAAAACCGACTGCTTTTAAAACTAAAAAAATCCAATCTGTTTTCGATAATGAATCTTTTCTTTCTCAGGAGTTATTTAACTTATGTAGCTGGATAGCCGATTATTACTTTGCCAATCCGGCTGATTGCTTTAATGCTGCTTTACCGCCATTTATAAAAAGACAAAAACCGTTTAATTTTTATTGGGGTTCTGAAATTTCCTTTGATCTTATTCCAAATTATTTTAAAAAACAGGTAAAAGAAGGAAAGAAAATTCCAGATAAAATTATAAATGATTTAAAACATAACTCTCGACTATTTAAGCAACTCATCGAAATTAAAACTATTATCCAATCTTTAAACAAGCCGGAACTGAATAAAAATATGAAAATGGTTGGGTACCAAGTTATAAACAGTACTCAATGGGATAAATATTTTTCTACCAGAAGGATAAAACATAGTCTGTTTGACGGTGTTAAATCGAAATCTGAATTGTTGGAGCAAGGTTGGTCATATTATGCTATAAAAAAAGCACAAGAGGCAAAAATTATAGAACCGGTTTATAAGGAATCGATAACTACTGTTTTAAAATTTATTAAACCAAGAACCGATGTTCTAAAAATTAGGTTGAACTCTGAACAGAGTGAAGCAGTTGACAATGTTTTATCTTCTGTTAGTGATGGATTTAGAACTTTTCTCTTGCATGGAATTACCGGTTCCGGCAAAACTATTGTTTATACTCATATTACAAGAGAGATAATCACACAAAATAAAACAGTTTTGGTAATGACTCCGGAAATTGCTTTGACCGGTTCTACTTTAGCTTATTTCAGAGGTTTTTTTGGGGATATTGTAACTGTAATTCACTCATCAATGACAGAATTGGAACGTACCGAAAGCTGGACGGGAATTAAAAACGGGAAATATAAAATTGTTATTGGTCCTCGGTCAGCTCTATTTGCTCCTTTGCCTGATTTAGGTTTAATAATAGTAGATGAAGAACATGACCATTCCTATAAACAGCAGGAACCTGCTCCTCGCTTTCATGGGCGTGATGCGGCTATAATGCGGGCGAAATTCAATAATATTCCAATAATTTTAGGTTCTGCATCTCCTTCAGTAGAGTCTTATTATAATGTAAAAAAAAACAAATATCATTTACTTGAATTAAAAAAACGCCCCGGCCAAGCAATTCTTCCAGAAATTAAAATTGTTAATATGAATCAAGATAGAATCAAAGGCGAACATTCATTTCTTTCTTTCACTTTGAAAAAAGATATTGAAAAAAGATTTAATAAGAAAGAGCAGGTTATTCTATATTTAAATCGAAGAGGTTTCTCAAGACAACTTAAGTGCAATAACTGCGGCCATATTCCTTCATGCCCCGAGTGTAATCTTAGATTAACATATCATAAAGTAGGTAAAAAACTTACCTGTCACTATTGCGGTCATATTCAGACCGAATATAATTATTGCATTAATTGTAAAAGCAGTGATGTTCAATATCAGGGAATTGGTACCCAAAAGGTAGAAGAAAAATTTCCGATTATCTTCCCCGATGCCAACATCAGCAGATTTGACAGTGATACAGCTTTCGGACAAAAAAATGCATATGAAATTTTGAATAATTTTGCTCAACTCAAAAGTAATCTTTTGTTGGGGACACAGATGGTTACCAAGGGGCTTGATTTACCAAATGTAACACTGGTAGGAATTTTATCTGGAGATATGAATTTAGGCTTACCCGACTTCAGAGCTTCCGAAAAAGTCTTTGCCCAACTTTTGCAGGTAGCGGGTCGTAGCGGAAGAGCTGAAAAAAGAGGGGAAGTTTTAATCCAGACATTTAATCCGGATAACCCAATAATAAAATATGCCGCCAAACAGGATTATTTATCTTTTTATAAATCTGAAATTTTTTCAAGAGAAGAATATAATTATCCACCTTTTGTGCATTTAATAAATTTCATATTTTCATCTGAAGATGAAGAATTACCGGATAAAGCGATAGTTGATTTTATTGAAAAGTTTAAGTCAAAGAATGAAAAATATAAAATAAAAATGCAATTACTTGGTCCCGGCGAATGTGCTCTTTATAGGCTTCGCGGACAATTCCGCCGTCACTTTTTTATCAAGACCAATCAAATTATAAAAGTGGTCAACCTATTATCAGAATGGGAAGACCAATATCAAAATTTTTCTATCTCATCTAAAGTTAAAATCACTATTGATGTTGATCCAAGTAATATGATGTAAATCAGGCTATTTTCGATAAAAAATTTAACTATTATTTCTTAGTTCTTTTATTGCAATAAATTACCAAATCAAGAATTTCCGTTGCTAAATTTTAGAATTGTTTTTCTACACTTTTTTTTGCCACATCGACAAGGATAATTTTGTATGGCTTCTTCCAAAGTATCATCGTCGTCCGGTTCAAATGAATAATCGTAAGTCAACTCAACCCCCGGCGAAATATTTTTGATAGCTTCAATAAAAATACGACCTTCTTCATCAATAGATTCACAGTTAGGTTCACAAGAATGATTTATATACCGAGCGGAGTTTCCTTTTAAAGTGGCATCAATTGTAATATCATCATCTATATAAAATAAAAAAGTATGATGATTGCCATTGCCGTTGCCATTAATATCAATATCACCATATCTGCGTTCTTCCTCATCAGGTGTAATCTTTTCCCCTTTATACTCAATAATTCTTTCTCCTTTTTTGATGATTCTATTAGCAAATACACCTCTTCCATGAATCTTAGAATTTCTGACTACGATAATTCTTTTTCCTTTTGTCGATGCCATTTCAATTCCTTTAATCAAATTTGATGTTGAAATATTCTTGACTTTTTTCATTTAAATTATAATAACTTTTTTTATTTTTCAAAGTTCATATTTTATACAAGTGGTACTATCACTCTGATTTAATAGTGTAAATAATTTTTTATTTA
>QNAD01000130.1 GCA_003641345.1 Candidatus Zixiibacteriota bacterium
AATCCACCTTCGGTGAATCAGGACCCGACACAACTGAAATGAAGGTTTATCAAGCCCGTCCGCAGGAATGACAAAGGCAAAACGGATGACAGGGGCAAAAAAGGAATGATAAGGGCAAAACGGATGACAAGGGCAAAAAAGGAATGATAAGGGCAAAACGGATGACAAGGGCAAAAGGAATGACACAAACAAAAAGATGGCAAAAACAAAAGGACGACATAAAAATGATAAAAGCAAAAAAGGAATGACAGGGGCAAAATAGGAATGACAAGAGCAAAATAGGAATGGCAAATAAACAATTCCTACAAGGCAAAAAAATGTCAAGCTTTTGCTATTACTAAAGATACAAGCAATTTCGTCTGGTTATTTGCCCAAATAATAGAATTAAACAATGTTTTTCGGGTTTTTCCCCTTGACAAAATCAGATAATATATTACCTTCTACTCAGAGTATGTATCTTTATGAATTGAATCCGAGAGCCACATGTGATTTGATTTATAAGCTCTAATGCCTTTTTGTACTAAAGAATGTTAAAGAAATTAAACCTGTCTCAATAAGATAGGTATAAATATTCTCAAGGTCTTCCTTTCTGGAAACCAAGAGAATATATCTTTGTGTTTTTTAGAAGCATCCACTTTTTCCTCAATTTTCTTTTCTTTAATTTAGTAGGAGGAAACATAGCTAACTTAACTAAAAAAATGAGTTCAGAAGCTCTAATAATAATAATACTAAAATATAACTATTCTGGGGTTTCTTTAAAGCCCCATCTCCAAAGATAGGAATTATATGAATTCGTTAATAATAGTTTTCATTTCACGCTTCCCTAGACACAATGTGAAATTTGCTGGATGCCTCATGACCTTGAGTCCGGTATTTGGCAGAACTAATGTTACGCGGCATTCAACTATTCCTTACTTTAAGGAGGAAATAAATGCTTAAAAGACTGTTAATAGCAGTATTTGTTTTAAGTCTAATTTTGGCTTTTAGCGGCACAGCGTTTGCAGACACAGGCAAGGGTCCTTTGGAAGCTGTCAAGAAAATTGACACTAACAACCCTCGCTTAAATGATCTTGCGAAAGCTGGACCCGAACAGCCTGCAACCAAAAAACCTGCTTCAGCAATTAAACATCTCCCTACTCAGGATTTATCCGCCCCGATTCCGCCATTAGATTATTTCTGCGATCTGCAGAACTACTATGGTGGTCTGGCTTATTTTTGGACAATTCCTGATGCTTATGGCGATGACCTGTTTAATACACGTTTTACGGCTGAAGAAGGTTATGACTGTGAGCTAGTGGCAGCACATTACATTATGTATGCTCCCTCAACTGTCGGTGACCCCGACATGATGGCTTACTTATGGGCTGATGATGGTTTTGGCTTCCCGGGTGCACTGCTCGACTCTGTTTTAATTACAGACGCTGAGATTGATGCCTTCTACGTAGCCGGCGGTGGTAGTAATTTATTCTATGTCTCCGCTGATTTTAGTGCTGGTGGTTGGACTTTCTCAGATGGTGAAGAGTATCATCTTGGGTGGACGATAATCGACAATAGTGGTGTTGGCACAGATGTCCTCGCCATTATTTCTGATGACGGCGCTGGTCCGTATGTCGGAGAAGAACGTTCTAGTGAATACTATGGCGCTTGGGGTACTATGCTTAACGATTGGGGTCTTGATGTTGTATTTGCCATCGACGCCGAACGTTGTTGCACAGAAATTCCGTTCTCCGAATGTTACTCCATTGCTGACATTCAAAATGTAGCATACGTCTGGAGAGCTCCTCATCCGACTTATGGTGACGAAGCCTACTCACAGCGCTTTGATCTCATGGGTGGATCACAGGATACTCTCGTATCTGTTGATGTTGCTATTTATGACGACGGCTCTGGTTTTTGTGGTAACGATGATGTAATTATCTCGTTATACGAAGATGACGGTGCCGGACTCCCTGGTGCATTAATAAATGCAGTTACTGTTCCAGCAGGAACCTATGGTTTTTATCCTGCAATGACTAATGTATCTTTCATGGAAACTTTAGGCGCTGGTTCTTACCATGTTGCCTTCTCATCCAGTGCTGTATTTGGCTCTGGTGACTACGAAGTAGCCTTATCATCCGATGGTTCGGATGGTGTTGGACACTCTGCCTCTTATTGGGCTGGTGGTCCATGGGTTGATATGCTTAATGGATGGGGCTTAGATTGTAATTTCTATTATGTAGCTAATATCTGTAGAGACCAGTTCGCAATTTGTTCTGGTCAAGCACACAATGTAAGTGTTGATTATGTCTGGTCACTTCCAGATTCATACGGCGACGTTGGTCATGCTCAGAAGATGAAATCTTCCGGACAAGGCTGTCGTGTTAATGAAGTAGCTTGGGCATTTTATGATAATGGTACCGCCACTTATGCTGGCGATGTAGAAATTTCCGTTTATTCAGACGCTGGTGGTCTGCCGGGAACTATATTAGAAACCATTACCCAAAATGCTTCTACTTTTGCTCTTTACCCAGCTATGCAATCATTTGATTTTGAGCCATATGACGTTTTTGTTGGACAAGATTTCTGGGTAACAGTCACGTCATTAGCTGCTGCTGAAGATATTGTAACAATGTCTGATGCTGGCGGTGGTTCAATGACTGATGGCTGGTGTGAAGATTGGGGTGCTGGTAATTGGCATCTCATGACTGATGGTTGGGGCGTAGGTCCTGACTGGAATTCAGTCTCTTATGCTTATACTTGCTGTATTCCTTTTGGTGAATACGCTTGTAATCCTGGTGTCGATGATGATTATAACACTTGGAATGGCGATTATGGCAGAACCAACCGTTCTGACATTCCGACCTCTGATTCCTGGTGTGACTTGACCCTTGATTGGTCATTTGAACATCCGACAGCCGGATTCTCATTCCATGGTCCAACAATCTATGGCGACTATGTTGTCATAGGTGGTCTTGACGTTCGCGTCTTTGACCTTATTACCGGTGCTCCTGTTTATACCTGGGCTCCTGGTATTCCTTATTTAAGTAATGTTGGTAACCGTAACATCGTTACTATTGAGTATATTGACGCTCTTGGTATGGATGTTATGTTTTTAGCCGGTGGTGATCAACAAGCTGTTACAGCTGTTGAACTCCAAACCGGTACTATGATCTGGAGCCGTAACATTTCTACAGTCGGTCTTGCCGGTCTCTTCGGAACCGTCACATACTTACCGGCAGTAGTTCTTGATATTGCTGGCACCCAGGTTGTTTATTGGGCAACAGCAGACGGCTTTGTCGTAGCTGCTGACGCTGTTACAGGTGCTCTGTATCCTGGATGGGCAACTAACCCGGTTGCTCTCGGTGCTGATCCTTATAAATCAGGATCATCTGACGGTACAAGCCTGTATTTCAGCACATATCCAACTATATCTGAAGGTGATCTGTACTCAATTGATGCCGCAACCGGTGTTATCAATTGGCAGCTTGCTTCAGCTGGTGGATTACAAGCCACTACAATCTTTGGTGCCGCTTATACTGGTGGAGACGAAGGATTTATGGGTGGTTGTGCTGTTGATGCTTTGACTGGAACTATCTATGCTAACTCTCGTGCAACTGGTGACCATCCTACTGATGGTGTCTTCTATCGTATAAATAGTGCTGATGGTTCTCTCGTTGACGGTGCCGCAACTGCCTCCAACCGTAGCCAAACACAAGGTATGGTTGTTGACATTAACACCGTTTATGTTCCATTCACTACTCGCTGGGTTGTTGCTCCGGCTGGTGGTAATTCCGTACTCGGTTTTGATCGTGGAAACGGTACAGCTGTATTAGCATTCAATAACCCAGTGGGTTCTCGTGCTTATAATGCTGACATCGTTATTTCCTGTGAACCGGGTGGCGAAGCTGATCAACTTTATGTCTTCGATGAAGACGGCTTCCTTATCTGCTACAATGCTGATGATGCTACTCCTTACTGGAGACGCCGGATTGATAACGGTGCATGGCCTAACAGTATGGGCGGTTCAGGTGCTATTGCCGCAGATTCGAATAATGACACTCATATCTTGTTCGCAAGTTATTATGGTCAATTATTTGATTTGACTAAAGGTGTTGATCGCCCGCGTTTACAGTTCTACACATACAATCCGGGTGTTCCGGTTGAATTTGGTTCGCTTGCATCATTACCGATGGATCTCGGCCCGATTTTAACCAATACCGGTTGTGCTGATCTCGTACTTACCGCGGTTAATGTAGATGATGCTTCCAATGGTGCCACTAATCCTGGCTTCTCCATTGGTTCTGACTTAATGGATCGTACTTCTTCTGTTGCTGACAAACTTACCGGAAATTCATTCGATAAGCTTGGTGCCAGAGAAGACCGTATGGTAGATGAACTTTATGTTCGTAGTGAAAATGATGCTTTGGTCAACAAATCTGCTGGTGCATGGCCAGGATTCCTGAACAGCGTTGATGTTCCTTATACAGGACAAGTCGTTGCTCCAGGTGAAGATGTCAACTTAGAAATTGATGTCATTCAGGCTAATATCCTTCGTGGACCACAATCATTTTATATTGAATTCGTAACTAATGATCCTGATTTCTTCTTGAATGATCCTACTAAAGCTCCGGAAATTGAAGTTGTTCTTACTGGTGGTTGCTTAATTGATACCGTTACTTTAGAGTTTGGTGTCGGTGGTGCTAACTTCCAGTGGGCTACTAATACCGGTCGTTTAGGTACAGGTGACTGGGATCCTCATGGCTTCGATATTGATGGCGATGCAGGTTCCTACTATCAGGGTTCCTACTTCTATGGAACCAGTCAATATAAAGTTGCAACACACTCACAGGACTGGACTTCTGGTGGTGGCGAGGTTGATGCTCTCATCTCCATGCAACCAGATCCGAACTGGTGTGACGGCGAATGTAGACCTGCTTTGCAGGCCGCACAGAATGTCGGCGCAATTTGGGATGGCACAAACTATGTTCCTATGATTGGTAACATTGTTTGTCGTTCATACCTTGACTCTGTCCAAAATACTTGGGATTATGGATGGGACGGATTCCCGCAACCGTTTGACAATGACTCTACAATGGGTCTCTATGTCGTCGGTAAAACTATTGGTGTTCTCGATGTTCCTGAGATGGCTAATTTCACTCTGGACGTCATGGAAATCACCGAACAGAATGGCAACGCAGTTCCTGGCTGGGCAATGGCTCATTACTTTGACTGTGACCTTGGCGGCGACCTTGCAGCCATTCACCAAGAATTCTCAGCTGGTTATGCAACTGATGGTGGTAAAACCTCCGCCTGGGGATCTGTAAAGATTCCGTTTGGCGATTGTGACGGAGCTCCGCTCCATAACGTCGTTGGACTTCACGGCGATGTTGCATTCTGGGATTGGAATATGTATTGGGATTCTGCTTACATGTATACACAATTACCCGCTGGTGACCAAACCTGGGTTGATATGCATGCAGGTGATGAAGAAATTCATATTACCTTAGACCAGCATGATTTTGCTGCGAATGAAACCTACAAAATCGCTATTGCTAACTTTGCCGTATTTGATCAAACTGACTCCTTCGAAGATACCGATGGTACCATCGAAGCCTTAGCTAATATTGCTAATAAGTTTGCCGGATTCGGACGTGGTGATGTCGATAATTCAGGTGCAATTAACTTAGCCGATATTATTTATCTGGCTGCTTACGTCAACGCTGGCGGTCCTGGTCCAATGCCATTTGAGCATTTGGGCGACGTCAACACTGACTTGGCTGTCGATGGATTAGATATCGACTTTATGATCGATTACTACTTCAACTGTGGCCCATGCCCAGCTGGAGATTGGATGTTCTAATTTGATTAGGATCTATCCATAGATCATTTTAACGGGGACTTTTTTAAGTCCCCGTTTTTTTATGCGTAAAAAGAATCCTTGTAATTTGACAGGTTTCAAGAATAAGAGAAACCTGCCATTGTATATTACATTTAATGGCTTACAAGTAGCACACCGCTTGCGGTGTGGTTTTCTTCAAATCCTACATTTTCTGAGCCCGGACCCCTGCTTTCGCAGTGGTGACATTTGTTGAGCGGATTCAAAATTTTACAGATGTTGCGGTGGGTCCTGAAAATCTGTGTAAACAGATTTTTGTGACCTACCGCTCTTTAA
>QNAD01000131.1 GCA_003641345.1 Candidatus Zixiibacteriota bacterium
AACCAGACCGGTATAAATTTCCTGGCCATAACCCTCAATTGGAGACATTGTCATTGCTATGACAAAAACAAATATAAATAGTAACAGCTTTTTCATTTTTTTTTCCTTTCTGTACCTGATCTATCCTCAGTTACACTGCCTTATGACAGCTTTTCTATCCTCAGGACTCCTTAATGCAAAGGCTGTGCCTTAATTTTTCAATTTAAAAATCATTAAAGATAAGACCGATACAGATTTCCCGTCTGAAATATAAACTGTTTGTTTTCAGATATTTATACACTTTCAACCGTAAAAATACCATAAAAAATCAAAAAATATCATAAAAAAAGCAGAAATTGAAAATCAAACAATATGCAGTTACTGTCAAGTGTTTATGCGCATTTTATTGCACAATTGAAAATGAAATTCATATCATTGACATGGTGGAAGAGCTGAGCCACCATTAAATATATAATCTACAAAATACGTAACATCAGATATTCCAATATCGCCTGAAACATCTACATCAGCTTCTTTTTCACAAGCCGGTGCAAGACCACTATTAAAAAGTAAATCTACTATAAATGTTAAATCACTAATATTGGCAATATCATCTGGGTCATTGTTTGCGTTTCCTCTATCATTTAAACAACCATTTGTATAAGAACAATAATCCGTAACATACAAGGTTCCACTATAAAGTGCCGGAGTTATGCTAATACCTTCAGGTGTAGCCAAATCATTAATTTTATATCCTAAATCAACAGGAGTTATAGAGGTAACACAAGGTGATGCAATAGGAGAAATATCAAAATATAGTTCTAAAACAGATCCAGCATTTGCAGGAATATTTGCAGTTTGATATAAATTTGAGTAAAAATATACCTCTATAATACCCTGACTTGGTACTATTGCTACAATCGAACCTGATGACTTATAATTGGTAGCTACACCTACAGGTAAATATTTTATGTATGTAGAATCTGTTGCAATTGAATCAAAAACAGGTGTTAAAATATTCGGATCATAGACATATCGTGCTTGAAATCCAGCAATATTTGTTGAATTTTTTAATTCAACTTCAATCTTCACATTTTGCTCACCTATCACACAAAAACCACTACTTACCCCTAAGGAATCCTGTGTTAAATAATTTATGTTCTTATCTGGAATGCTTGGACATTCTTGCCAACCAAAAACAAAAATATTAATAATAAATTGAAGATCTGAAATTGTCAAAAATTTATTATCACAATTCAAATCTGTAGAAAAAACTTTTTCATCCCAACATTCAGAAGTACTATCAATATTTCCTAACATTAGATGCATCATATAAATAACATCTGATACGTTTATAATCTTATCGCAATTGATATCACCTCTAAATCCACAATTATACGGGCAACTATTATCGACTACTTTTTGAATAAAGGCTTCGGCATCGACTCGACCAGCACCATATTCAGGTGTGTAATCTCCAGTTAGAAAAGTTGTATCAGCAGTTTCTTTCAGCCACTTTGAGATTGAATCCACCGGTAGATCAGGTACATACCCTTTAGCAAGAGCCACCACACCGGCAACGATAGGCGCAGCTGCTGATGTCCCACTGAAAAGATAATCATAAGAATTATTTAAATCAGTAGTCAACACTGCATATCCAGGTGCAGTAATATCTACAAAATTAGGAACTGGAATTGCACAAGATTCACAACCATAATTAGAAGTGCTCGACAAATTCCCATCTATGTGATAAGAGCCTACACAGGTGACAATATCTACAAATTGTTGAGGATACATAATCTTTGGAGCTGAATTAGGAGGTATATTTCCAGCGCTAGTAATAACTATAATATTTTCATTTTTTGCATTGACCAAAACATCATACAATGCAGTATCATAATTACCTACACTCCAACTAAGATTGATAACATCGGCACCATCTGTTATCGCTCTGGAAATATCAACTATATAATCACTTCCATCAGTCGTATTATAAGGTAATAACTTTGCATCAGGTGCAACACCTGCAATTCCTGTATCATTATTAGTAGCCGCTAACGCAACACCAGAAATAAGTGTTCCGCTCTTCTAAATGCCACTGAAAACCAAATTCTGGATCATTAGGAGTATAAGCACTGAACTCACATGAAAGTATTTTATCCTTAGTTTGATTCTTCATATTAAGTTGTCTGTTTATAGATTCATCTTCAATCTGATCATCATAAATAGGTTCATTTACAACACCAACAGCTAATAAACCTTCAATTTCTTTTAGCTCTTTAATAACGTCATAAACATCAATCTTTTCATCAAACTTTATATAATAATGTGTGGAAAGATCATGTCTTTTTACATATTTATTTAATTTATCACTCCATCCTAATGTATCTGAAGGAATAGCAGATTCAATCCGTCTTCCTAACTCAAAAATTTTATAATTTAACATAACATCTAGTAATTTTGGAACATTTATTTCAATCCCATCAAGTTGTTTTTGAGTTTCAATTTTTTCAAATTTACCATGCCTTTTTATACTGTCAATTTTTAGCAATCCAATAAGTTGCCAATCAGGAAAATCTTGTTTCTCTCTTTTCAAAATCTCTTCTACATCAGGATTAAAATAAATTTTAGATACTCCATCAGGGAAAATAATCAATGGTCGAGGTACAGTCAATCTTACCTTACCTCTAACATAATAATCTTCTACTGGTCTTAAAGAGTCTGAAAAGGAAAATTCTGTTACAATAAAAATAGAAACCAATAATATAAAACAGATTTTTGTGGATAACTTTAAATGTTTTCTACAAACCATACACTACCTCCTTTGTCATACAATTGTTGCATTCACAAAAAAATAATTTAAGAAGTCTGCTACAAAGGTAATATATGTATATTCTTGTCTCAGTTCAAGTAAAATCCTACCAGTCGGTTTTGACATTTACGAACATCGTTTTATTATTTCGCCAGATAAAGAAGATTATCTCTCTCGGTTGCTCCGTTTCAATCAATTCCATAATCCGTTCAACATCTTCGATTGTCGTTACATCTTCGTTATCTATTCGTTGAATAATATCACCAATATTCAAACCGCCAATATCCGTAAAACCTCCCTGTTTGATTTCAGACAGACGGACACCTTTAAAAGTTTCTTCGTTCTGATTTAACAACATATAATCTGAAAAAACGAGCGAACGAACAGTAAATTCAAAATTTTCATTTTCATACTCGGGTGCATCCATCGCCGCAATAGGTGCTTTGCCCAATTCCACCAAAAGACTCAACGAATCCACACTGTCATCTATGGGTCTTAAAATAGATAATTCCAAAGATGTTCCGGGACCCTGCTCAGCAATAGAACGCTGGAAGATTGGAATTTTTTCTTTGCGGTCAACTTCAACCTTCAATCCGTTTATGGCAATAATAATATCTCCCACCTGCAGATTTCCTGTCTGAAATATAAACTGTTTGTTTTCAGATATTTATACACTTTCAACCGTAAAAATACCATAAAAAATCAATAAATATCATAAAAAAAGCAGAAATTGAAAATCAAACAATATGCAGTTACTGTCAAGTGTTTATACGCATTTTATTGCAGAGTGGAAATTACAGCTATATTATTTATATTTCTAATTATGCGGAAGGTCTATGTTGAAGCGTATTGGATCTTTCATCCATTACAAGCAGTTTTTTCTCGGCACGTTTTCGTTTATCAATATCCAAAATTGTTTTTCTAAGACGAATTGATTTAGGTGTTACTTCAACCAATTCATCATCTCTAATCCATTCCATTGCCTGCTCTAATGTCATTTTACGAGGGACATCAAGTTTGACCCCAATATCTTTTGTGGATGATCGATGGTTAGTTAGATTTTTTCGTTTGGTTGGGTTGCATGTCATATCTTTATTGCGGGAATTTTCACCGACAATTTGACCGTTGTAAATTTTTTCTGCCGGTTCAATAAAAATAACTGACCGTTCTTGAAACCCTTCTAAAGAATAAGCAGTTGCTGAACCGGTTTCAATACTTATTACAGAACCTTTGCTTCGTGATACAATATCCCCACACCATGCCCCATAGCCAGTAAAACGCGAAGCCATAATTCCAAGACCACGGGTATCGGTCAAAAACTCTGACCTGTACCCAATTAATCCGCGAGTAGGAATTACAAATTCAATACGAATAGTGTTTGTACCGGCGTTTTCAACTGTGGTCAATTCACCTTTTCGTTTGGCAAGTTTTTCAATGATGATTCCCTGATGTTCTTCGGGGACATCAATTATAAGTTGTTCCATAGGTTCAGTTATGTTACCATTTTCATCAAAATGCGTTATAACTTCCGGACGGGAAATACAGAACTCAAGTCCTTCGCGACGCATCTCTTCAATTAAGATAGCCAAGTGAAGTTCACCTCGTCCTGAAACTTTCACTCCATCGGGACGCCCGATATCTTCCATCCGAAGAGCAACGTTGACACACAATTCTCTTTCGAGCCGTTCTTTCAATTGGCGAAGCATAATAGCGGTACCTTCTTGTCCTGAAAAAGGTCCATTGTTCACTAAGAAAAACATTGAGAGAGTTGGTTCTTCGATTTCAAGAGGCTTTAAAGCTTCGTTAGTATCTTCATTTTTAGAAAAAGTATCACCAATTCCAATTTCGGGAGGTCCGGCTATCCAAACAATATCTCCGGCAGAAACTTCATCAGTTTCAACTCTGGTTAAGCCGCGTGTAACCCACATGTGGATACCTTTAGCTTTTGAAAAAGAATCCAATATCCATCCTTTATCTTGAGATAGCGGATCGTTTAATTTAGTAATCATTCGGGTAAAATTTTCACCTTTTTTAAGAGAACCCCGAAGAACCCGTCCACAGCCGATTTGACCTATATAATCATTCCAATCAAGAGAACTGACCTGCATCAAAAAATCCCCATCCTTATCAACCTGAGGAGAAGGAACTTCATCAATAATAGTCTGAAAGAGAGCTTCCATTCCTTTATGCTCTTGCTTATCTAAATCATTAACAAACCATCCGTCAAGACCAGAACCGTAAAGTACCGGAAATTGTGCCTGTTCGTCGGTGGCACCTAATTCAATAAAGAGATCAAATGTTTTATTAAGAGCATAATCAGGACGAGCATTCGGGCGGTCAACTTTATTGACAATAACAATCGGGCGAAGTCCAAGCTTTAAGGCACGCATAAGCACATAACGAGTCTGAGGCATCGGACCTTCAATGGCGTCAACTAACAAAAGAACAGAATCAACCATAGAGAGTACCCGTTCAACTTCACCTGAGAAATCAGCATGACCGGGGGTATCTATAATATTAATCAGATTATTATTCCAAGATACAGTACAATGTTTAGAACGAATAGTAATACCGCGCTCGCGTTCAATTACATTATTATCCATAAGTCGTTCAGCAACTTCCTGATTATCGCGAAAAGTCTGGGTTGCTTTAAAAACAGAATCTATCAGTGTCGTTTTACCGTGGTCGATATGTGCAACAATTGCAAGATTGCGGATTCGGGCGATATCTATCATTAATCAAAACCTTTCGATGACAGAATAATCTGCCATATAACATATTTCAAAAAAAATCTACAGATTAAACTTTCAGGGAATAATCACGCAGAAAAAATCCGAACAGTTATTGACTGTCCGGACAATTATTAAGACTCGCCTATTATAGGGTTTATTCTTATTTTGTCAATACAATTTTTAAACTGCAAATAAACGGACTTAAGACTGTTTATTTAAGCTTTTTTGTTAAAACCACAGAGGTTTCGACAAACTATAATTCGGCAAAAAAAGACTTGAATATTCACTGTTTTTCATATATACTTATTATGAAGTTTGTTAGGCCGATCTGTTAATCCCCCCATCAGGCTTTAAAATGTATTCCACAATGGTAACGAATAACGAGTGAGTTGGATTTGCTTGGCAATTCCGTCTGTGGAAAACCGCGAGATTATAGCCAAATTTGTCCTGAGATATCTCGAATGAAAAGATAGAAGCTTTTCTAAATAAAACTGATTTATTAAAAGAAGATAAAGGAAACAAATAAATATGTCCAAGACCCATGTAACTATATCGCCGCTGTCTAATTCTCATCAAAACATTAAACCGGTGCTTCCGCTTCAAAATAAATC
>QNAD01000132.1 GCA_003641345.1 Candidatus Zixiibacteriota bacterium
AGGCTGTGTGGGCTACCAGCCGAGTATTTGTTCCAGGTTTTTATTTATCTTCTCAATACGTTCCTGATAATCTTCTTTTTTAATCTGTTCTTTTTCAATCACTTCTTTAGGTGCTCTTTCAAGAAAATCAGCATTTCCAAGTTTTTTGGATATTTTTATCAGCAATTTTTTTAAATTATCAAGTTCTTTATTGAGCCTTTGTTTCTCAAGGTCAATATCAATCAATCCTTCGAGTGGTATAAAAATTTCCGCACCTGAAATAACGGTTGATGCTGATGTTAGTGGTTTTTTGACATCGGTGCCAACATGCATATCATTTACTTTTGCCAATGAACGGAAATAACCAAGATGATTTTCTAAGAGCTTGCCGAATTTTTTATCGTTCACGCGGATATGTAAATCAGACCGTTTACCTGGGTGCACGTTTAGCTCTGCTCGAATAGACCTAACTGCAGTAATAATCGACTGAATCTGCTCAAGGCTTTCCTCAAGATTGTCGTCTATGTATTTTCCATCGGTTGTCGGCCAACCTGCAAAAGAAATTGTCTCGCTGAGTTTTTTATCGGTAAGTTTTATTAATTCCAGATAGGTGTGTTCAGTTACAAAAGGTATAAAAGGATGCATCAATTTTAATATTTGATATAGCACATAAGATGCTACTCTGATAGAATCATCCCTGATAGGCGTGTTTGGTTGGTCGGGTTTTATCAATTCTACATACCATGCACAATAATCATTCCAGACGAAATTATATAATGTTTTAGCCGCTGATGACAAGCGGTATTCATTGAAATCTTTATTTACGGTTTGGATAGTTTTTTCAAGACGAGAGAGAATCCACCTATCAAAAATAACAAGATTTGCATCGTCAATAGAGTTCAATTCAGGCTTACGTCCATCAAGACGCATCATTACAAATTTGGAGACCTGATGCAGTTTATTTACAAAATTACGCCCTATTTCAAAAGTATTCTTACTGATCCATGGATCCTGTCCATCGGGAGTAGCAAGAACAATCGAAAATCGTAAGGCATCGGCACCATGTTTTTCAATAATTTCCAATGGGTCAACGCCATTTCCCAGAGATTTTGACATTTTTATGCCGTTAGCATCACGAACAGTTCCATGAATATAAACATCGCTAAAAGGGATGTCGCCCATGAATTCATATCCTGCCATTACCATTCTTGCAACCCAGAGGAAAATAATTTCAGAGCCGGTACTAAGAACTTTGGTGGGATAGAATTTTTTTAATTCGGCAGTTTTATTAGGCCAGCCCATAGTAGAGAAGGGCCACAGCCATGATGAAAACCAAGTGTCCAGAACATCTTCATCCTGTACCAGAGTTTCAGGGTCATACTTGCCGGACTGTTCTTTTGTGGGGCGATTGGCAGAGACAAAAATAGTGCCGTCTTCGGCATACCAAACCGGAATACGATGCCCCCACCAAAGTTGGCGAGAGATGCACCAATCGCGAATGTTTTCCATCCAATGCAAGTAAGTTTTTGACCAGTAATCAGGGTGGAATTTAATCTTTCCCGTTTTTACCGCTTCGAGAGCAGGCTTAGCCATTTCCTTCATCTTTACAAACCACTGTTCGGACAGATACGGTTCAACTACACTTTTACAACGGTAGCATGATCCGGCAGTAAGTTCATAATCTTCAGTTTTTTCGAGATGATTTCTTTTTTTCAATTCTTCCAGAAGCTGTTTTCTTGCTTCAAATCTATCCATCCCTTTAAATTTACCGGCATTTTCATTGAGTGTGCCATCGGTATTTAGAATATTTATTTCTTCCAAATCATGGCGCTTTCCGATTTCAAAATCGTTTGGATCATGGGCAGGAGTAACTTTAACGACGCCGGTTCCAAACTCAGGATCGACATAATTATCAGCCACGATTGGTATCTCACGTTCCAGAATCGGAAGAATAACCGTTTTACCAACATATTTTTTAAATCGAGTATCTTTGGGGGAAACTGCTAAAGCCGTATCGCCAAGCATTGTTTCCGGTCGAGTAGTAGCCACCGATAAAAATTCATCGGAACCCTTTAGTTTATATTTAATATACCAAAGGGAACTGTCAGATGTTTTATGATCTACTTCATCGTCAGATAACGAAGTTTGACAGGAAGGACACCAGTTGACAATCCGGTTACCGCGATATATCCATCCTTTATCATAAAGATGTTTAAAAACTTCGGCGACTGCCTCAGATAAATTTTCATCAAGCGTAAATCTGGTTCTGTCCCAGTCACAACTGCAACCAATCTTTTTGAGTTGGTTTAAAATCTTATCTTTATTTATATTTGCCCAGTTGGATGTACGTTCTAAAAATTTCTCGCGTCCAATCTCTCGTCGCGTAGTTCCTTCTTTAATTAGCTGTTTTTCAACTATAACCTGAGTAGCGATACCGGCATGATCAGACCCTGGGATCCATTCTGTTTCATATCCTTCGCTACGATGCTTCCGGATAAGAATATCCTGAATAGTATTATTTAAAGCATGCCCCAGATGAAGAACATCGGTTACGTTAGGTGGGGGGATTACAATTGAATATGGAGTTTTATCAGAATCTGCATTGCCATGGAAATATTTATTATTCAACCATTTATTATACAGAGAATCTTCAATTTCAGCCGAGGAGTATGCTTTTGCACTTTTAATATTATTTTCGTTTTCCTTGCTCATTTGTCATATTTTCTTTATATTCGCCGACCATAAAGCCGAACAGGTTAAAGGTTTGAATTATACTTTTGCCAGTTCAATTTGTCAAGAATTGATACATGATTGTAAATATCGACATAATATGAATGAAAATAAACAACTTATTTCAAATCCGAAATTAAAGCCATTTGAGAAACTTCTACTGATAATGGAAATTCTAAGGTCTCCCTCTGGCTGTGCCTGGGATAGAAAACAGACACATCAAAGCCTGATTCCTTATTTAATTGAGGAAACATATGAAGTTGTCGAGGCTATTGAAGTCGCTGATAGTCAAGAGCTTAAGGAAGAACTCGGGGATTTACTTTGTCAGATAGTTTTTCATTCTCAACTGGCAAAAGATTCCGGAAATTTTACTATTGAAGATTCTATTGAGCATATTAGTGAAAAATTGATCAGGAGACACCCGCATGTATTTGAAGATAATAAAGAATTAAATCCTGATGAGGTTAGAGAGCAGTGGGAAAATATAAAAATAAATTCCGGCGAAAAGAAGTCGGTTTTGAGTGGACTTCCTAAATCTATGCCAGCGTTGACTATGGCTTTTAGGATGGGGGAGAAAGCGGCTGGAGTTGGGTTTGATTGGGAAAAACCTGCCGATGTTTTTTATAAACTAACAGAAGAAATAAATGAGATAAAAGAAGCGGCTGAAATTGATAATAAAGAAAGAGTAAGCGAAGAAATTGGGGATTTATTATTTGCAGTTGCGTCTTTATCCAGAAAATATGAGATTAATCCGGAACAGGCATTAAAATCTGCTTTAGGGAAGTTTAAAAAACGGTTTGATAAACTTGAACAAACTGTTGTCAGGTCAGGTAATACGTTTGAAAATTACACTCTCGAAGAACTTGAAGAAATTTGGCAACAAAACAAAAAAGAAGCAGATTAAAATTTAATCAATAATTTCCTTAACAAATTGCGGTAGAGCAAAAGCACCAAAATGAATGTCGCGGTTGTAATATTTGGTTTCTAACAATAGTTGTTCATACAAATCACTTTTGAAATCTTTAAGAGGGTCATACTTTTTACTGCAGAACGCAAAAGACCAGTAGGTGGATGGATAGATAGGCATGAAGCAAGTGTACATTTTTACAATTGGGAATATATCTTTTAAGTTTTTATACATTTGTTTTATTGTTTTTTTATTGTAAAACGGAGCTTCTGTTTGAGCCACCATAATGCCATCATCGTTTAAAGTATCAAAAACTCTTTGATGAAACTCTTTCTGAAAGAGATCTGCTGCCGGTCCTATAGGATCTGAAAGGTCTAAAACTATTAAATCATATTTCTCTTTGGAATTTTCAATAAACTTTTTACCGTCGTCAAAAATTATCTGTGTCCTTGGGTCTTGGGTGCCTTTAGTTAAGAGAGGAAAATATTTTTTTGAAATCTCAACTACTTTTTTATCAATTTCACACATGACAATTTTCTCAAGTTCAGGATGCTTGGTCATTTCAGTAAGGGCACCGCAATCACCTCCGCCGATAATCAAAGCTGTTTTAGGATTATGATGAACAAACAGTGCTGGGTGGATTATCATTTCGTTATAAGCATTATTGTCATTGTCTGCTACCATGAGAGAACCATACAAAACAAGCATCTTGCCAAAATCCTTATTCTCAATAACATCAATTCTCTGAAATTCAGAAGTTGTTGACTCAATTATGCGATCAATTTTCAAAGTTAAACCGGAACTGCCTTCATGGAGTTCACTGTACCAGACATTCCAAAGGTCAGACATGCTGTTTTCGGAAATATAATTTTCTTTCATATTATTTGAATCACTCATTTTTTCTTTTTTAATCAATTATATGATAATTGGGTCTTTTCAAAGCATTAAAATTAGAACCTGATACCGAACAATAAGCACCGGTGGAAGTGAAAATAATTCTGTCGCCGACTTCATGTTCGGGAATCATCAACCCATCGTACATAACATCAAAAGAATCACAGGTAGGTCCGGCTAAGACTGATAATTTCTTATTGCCGTTTCTGTTGGTTATAACCGGATATTGACATTGATCATATAAAATACCTGAGAAAGTAGAATAAAGTCCGTCGTCGAGATAATACCAAATTTTACCATCGCGTATTGATTTGCCTAAGACAGAGCAAATCAAAACAACAGGATTTCCGGCAATATACCGTCCCGGCTCACTGACAATTTTGATTCCAGGGCGGATATGTTTATCAAGTGCTTTGTTTATAGGTTTGCAGAATTGGTCTATTGGTAAAATTGGCTCTACGTATTGAATAGGAAAGCCTCCTCCAATATCGAGTAGTTGAGTGTTGAAATTCTCCAAATCAAGATTATTTATCAACTGATGGGCTGTCTCGATAGCTAATACATAATTATCTGAAATTGTGCATTGTGAACCGATATGGAAACATAATCCGTAAAACTCATGTCCGCTTTCTTTAATCATTCGGGCAAGCGGAAGAACCTCATCGACTGTACAACCGAATTTATATTGAAGATTTACAACAGCTAAACTGTTTGTGTTTATTCTGAATCGGATAAGTATTTTTAGTTTTTCTTTATAGCGGGTTAGTTTTTTAACTTCTTCGGCGTTATCTACTACAAAAACTTTAATCCCTTGACCAACTGCATAATCAAATTCCGGTATTGATTTAATCGGGTGGGAATGAATTAATGTTGCGGGGTTAATTTTGGTTTTTGTTACCAATTCAATTTCACCTTTAGAACAAATATCAAAATTACCACCGGCTTGATATATTTCATTTATTATAGCCGGATGGTTATTTGGTTTAACGGCGTAATGGATACTTACTCTGGGTAATGCTTCTTTTAGTGCAGTATAATTATCCCGTACTCTCTTTTTTGAAAGAAGCATGACGGGGCTGTCCAAATCTTTTTTGGAGAAATATTCCTGTAAATAACCAACATCAATCCCACAGGAAATCGTTTTTTCTATGACTGAGTGTATATCAAATGAATGTGTCATTTTTTACCTGCTATCCTATTTGAGCTTGAATAGAATTGCTTGCAGTTAGCTGAGTCTTGTGGGCAATTTTTTCTCTGGTCTCCGAAGGTATTCCGCGTTCTAATTCTTTTACATCAGTTGTTTTAGCCTGTAACGCATCTTTCATATTCTCAAATGCCTTGTAAGGGTCAACCGTATCGCCGCAAGTGAAAAAATCAACCGCCGCATAATTATATTCCGGCCAGGTATGAATGGAAAAATGTGATTCAGCGATTACAATAACTCCGGAAACGCCTTGAGGGTTATATCGATGGAAAACTGAACGAACAATAGTAGCACCGGAATGTCGTACTGATTCATTCATCTGTTTTTCCAGTTCTTCCAGATTGTTAAGTATGTCGTCCGCACAATCGGCAAGTTCTACTATTAAG
>QNAD01000133.1 GCA_003641345.1 Candidatus Zixiibacteriota bacterium
CAAAGAGTTAATCTTGTGGAACAAAGCCAGCAAAAAATAGAACTGGAAAATTTGGTTCGTAATCTGAATCTAAAGGAATTGACTGTACATTATAATAATGATAAAGCATTAAAATCGGAACAGGCAGGAATTAGTAATAGTAAAAATAATATTGTTAATATTGAAATTACTGCCGAAGGTAGTGGTCAGGTTCAATTTATTAAGGGGAAACTATTAAAGAGTTCCGTAAGAACTACTCAAAAGAATAATCAGACCAATTCAAATAGTAATATCTCAGGAGAAGAGAATGAACTGCAAAATTCCAGCAGAGATATTGTTACAGAAAAGAACGAACCTGCACTTAGAAGACAATTTTCCCCCAAAAATCAGAATTTTGGACGTGAACAATTATTGAATTTAGCTAATAATAAATCACAGAATACTGTAAATGAAATTTCACATACTTCAAATTCCGATATGGTATCTGCAAACGCTAATGATATTGATAAGTTAATTGAGTTAAACAGAACAACCTCTCCTAAAAATGAATCTCATCCGGTAAAATTTAATTTGCCTGATGATATTCGAACTGCACTTAAACCAAATGGGAAATCAGTCAATATTTTGATTGAGCCGGAAAATTTAGGTCCAGCCAGACTAAAATTAGTTTTGAATAATCAAACATTACGTGCTGAGTTGATAGTGCATAACACTCATGCAAAAACAACTGTGGAGAATTCTTTAAGTCAATTAATCGAACAGCTTAATAACTCAGATATTAAAGTTGAGTTTATAGATGTAAATGTAAACAGTGAAAATAACCAAGAACAGTTTGCTAAACGCCACCCCCGGTGGTCACGAAAATCTTTCTCAAATAATTCAGAAAGCTTGAAAGATGACGCACTGGCTCATGCTTACGATGGTAAAGTTATAGGAATAGCTCAAGGATCATATGTAAACAGTAAAGGCGTAAATGTTCTGGCATAGGAGATAATATGATAGTTTCACCAGTAGCAACAGATACCAATGGAAACCCAAAAGCGACAGGCTCTGCGCAATCGCTTGGCAAGGATGATTTTTTAAATCTAATGATAACAAAATTGAAATATCAGGATCCAATGAAACCGATGGAAGATGCAGATTTTGTTGCACAGTTAGCCCAGTTTTCATCTTTGGAACAGATGAATAATATATCCGATGGAATTGCATCATCTAATGAATGGGATTTTCTGCAGATGCAATCAATCAATAATTCAATGGCAACCGGTTTGATTGGTAAAGATGTAATTGCCAATTATGAAGGGTTTCTTGTCGATGGAGAGAAAACTCCAGTAATAAATTTCACAACCAAAGAATTTGCAAAAGATATTAAGTTTACAATTAAAGACGAACAAGGGAATGTGGTAGCTCGATTAAAGTCATCTGATGTTCTTGCAGGTGTAAATCAAATTGAATGGGATAGTAAAGACAGTTTTGGCAACACAGTCGATGATGGTTACTACAAAGTTGAAGTTCAAGCTACTGGTTCCAATGGTAATCAGTTCAAGCCGTCTTTGTCATTGATAGGTACTGTTGAGTCAATTGCTTATCGTGACGGTGGGGCATATCTAAGAGTAAACGGAACTGAAATTTCCTTGGGCGATGTATCTTCAGTAGGCGAACAGGGCATTTTCACGTCAGATGAAACTGGCGAATAAGGATTTATGATGGGTAATGTTCAAGGTGTAAAAATTAACAATTTTCAAAGGCCGGTAAACCTTCTTGAAATTTCTTCTAATAAGAATATTAAGGGAGCTAAGACTGAAGGCAAAGCATCGTTCAAAGAGATGTTCTCCCGCGAGATGGCTAATAGTCGTGAAGTTGTTTTTTCCAAACATGCCAGCGAACGTTTATACTCCCGTGGTATTGAACTCAGTGAAGAAAAGCTTGCTAAATTGGCAGATGCGATTGACAAAGCAGAGCTGAAAGGTTCCAAGGAAACTTTGGTTCTTTCCGATGACGCCGCATTTGTAGTTGCTGTGGATAATCGGACGGTTGTCACAGTTTTTGATAACGATAAATTACGTGAAGGAGTGGTAACTTCTATTGATTCAGCGGTGATAATATAATGAAAAAAAATAAACAAAAACAAAACGATAAACTAAAAACAAAACTGGACTCCATTTTGATGGAGAGGTTTTGTCAAACACATGGAGGAAATGTGTTATGATGGCATCACTATTTGCCGGTGTTTCCGGATTGAAAAATCATCAGGTCAAGATGAATGTAATTGGTAATAATATTGCCAATATTAACACTATTGGTTACAAGACCAGTCGTGTCAATTTCCAAGAAGCATTGGTGCAAACTTTTAAAGGAGCTGGCCGTCCATCCGCAGTAAGCGGTGGTACTAATCCGGTACAATTAGGTCTTGGTATGCAAGTTGCAACCGTAGATAATATCTTTCTTCAGGGTGGACTGGAAACCACAGGGCAGATTACTGACCTTGCTATTCAAGGCAGTGGTTTCTTTATCCTTGGAGATGCAAACAATAATACTTTTTATACTCGTGCCGGGGCATTTGGTATCGATGGTAATTCGAACATGGTTGATCCGGCTACAGGGTTATTTGTAATGGGGAAAATGGCTGATGTTTCCGGAGAAATTCCGGCTAATGCTACTGTTTCTCCGATAAGTTTGCCATTTGGCCAACAGGATCCAGCCAGACCTACTAATGAAGTTATTTTGTCAAATAATATTGACACTTCGGCAACAAGCTCAACAGCATCAATTGTCCAATTAGGTACATCGGGAGCAACCGAAGTCAGTGAGACTAATACTATTGATGGCGTTGGCGGTACCCACACAGTAAGCATTGTTGGTAATCAAGCTGTTAATGCTTCTTATACTGGTACGGCTGGTGGTTTAACTGGAAACACTACATTAGGTAGTTTAGGTATCACTGTCTTTGATGATTTTTCACTTTCAATTGATGGTGGAGCTGCAACTACATTGCAGGGGTTTGATGCTAATACAACTGTTGATCAGCTTATGGATGAAATAAGTAAATTAAATGGTCTTACTGCTTCGTTAGACGCTGGTACTGGCAATGTTGTAATTAAAAGAGAATATGCTGGTGATCCGGCAAGTTATAGTTTTACATCATCCAATTCAGTTGCAGGTAATATTGTTGAAGGTATTTTTGGTGTTGCCGCTGGTTCAAATTTTGTTTCAGGTGGTGGTGCTGCATCAACATTTGTAGCAACAGACACATTTGTACCTACTTCTGGATCAGGATTAGCTGCTGGTCCTTTTATAAGTACTTTGGGTTTATCATTTGATTCTCAATCTGGTTTTGTTACCGGACTAACAAATCTTGGAGGCGGGGGAGTAAGTATTTCTTCGGATCCAGCTGTTGGTATTTCAGCGACTGCACCTGGTAATGAATTAATTATTAATACAGAAGAGACAACCCACGCTACATCGATTAATGTATATGATTCTCAGGGTGGTAAACATACTATGACTGTCGAGTTTGTAAAATCAGCAATTGATAACCGTTGGGAATGGAATGCATCTTCAACTGGTGTAGAAACAATTTCTGGTGGCGGTTCTGGTTTTGTAGCATTTAACTCTGATGGCTCACTCAATTCATTTAGTTATAATGGTGGAGCAACAAGTCTTACTCTTGACCCGAATAATGGTGCTATGAATATGGACATTAAATTTGATGTTGGTACATCTGGTAATTTTGATGGATTGACCGGATTCCGTTCAGGAAGTCATACAGCTACAATTATCGGTCAGGATGGATATGGCGTTGGTATTTTGGATAAAATTTCAATAGATAAAGCCGGTAATATTTCCGGTATTTTCACCAACGGTGTTAACCGAGTTCTGGCTCAGATTATGCTGGCTGATTTTACTAATCAGGCGGGTCTTCGTAAAGCCGGACGTTCTGTCTATCAGCCAACAGCGAACTCAGGTAGTGCCATTGAAGGGATTGCCGGTACGACAATATCTGCCGAGTTGACCTCAGGTGCACTTGAGTCATCTTCTGTTGATATCGCTCAAGAGTTTACAAGTATGATAACTGCCCAACGTGGATTTCAGGCAAATGCCAGAATTATTACAACTTCTGACAGTATGCTTGATGAATTAGTAAATATTAAGAGATAATGAATAAATTATGATTAAAGTAACCCGCATAAATAATTCGGAATTAGTAATCAATGCTGATTTAATTGAGTTTGTTGAGCCTATTCCGGAAACAATAATCTCTTTGACGACCGGTAAAAAAATTATGGTTAAAGAAGAGATAGATACAATTATCGAGCGGGTAGCTGAATTTAAACGTCGATCAGGTATTCAGGTGAAAACTCAGAATACCTGTGAGACTTCTAATGGGAGTTAACAATGGCTAACGATGACGAAAAAACTGTCGTCGAGCAAGGCGATAAAAAAGAAGCTTCTGAAGGCGAAGGGAAGAAGAAACCAGGTGGTAAAAACATGATAATGCTTGGTGGCATTGGTGTTGGTGCCATTGTCATTGGTCTGGCGTTAGCCCTTTTTGTTGTCAAACCGATGATGTCTTCCAGTAGCCATGAAGCTGATGCTACAGAAGAAGTATCAACAGATGATGGCCATGGTGAGAAAAAAGAACACAAGCCTAAAAAAAAGCATGAAGAAGAATCGTCTGGTCATGGCGAAGAAGGTGCAGTTGAGAGTAATGTCTATATGATTTCTGATATAGTCGTGAATCCGGCTGGAACCGGCGGCTCAAGGTTTCTTTCGGTCTCCTTTGGTTTTGAACTCGAATCAAGTTATATGATGAGTCAATTTGAAGCTAAAGAACCGATAATCAGGGATGCCTTAATTACAATAATGTCTTCAAAAACTGTAGCACATCTTACTGATCCAAGACAAAAAGAAATTATCAGGTTACTCATTAAAAGAAAGGTTTCCAGAATTATGGAAACCGATGAATTGGCTGGAGTTTATTATACGGATTTTGTTTTACAATAAGGAATGATTTAAGTGGCAAAGATTTTATCACAAGACGAGATAGATGCTCTATTAACAACAGTATCTCAAGATGATGAAGGTGGCGAAGTTGAAGATCATATAGATGACGAGAAGTTACGCTCTGTTATTGTTTATGATTTCAAGCACCCTAATCGTGTTTCCAAAGACCAGATAAGAACCTTGGAGAATATGCATGACAATTTTGCTGGCCATTATGGTTCGTCATTATCGACTATTCTCAGAACAATTGTAGATGTTGATTTGGTCTCGGTTGATCAAATAACATATTCTGAGTTTGTTATGTCGCTGGTTACGCCTTCGTGTACCTATACCTTTGGTGCTGAGCCGTTGGAAGCGGTTTGTCTTGTGGATTTTAATCCTACATTAACATTTTCATTTATTGATAGGATGTTTGGTGGTTCTGGTAAAATATTGGAAAGTGAACGGGAATTGACACCTATTGAGCGTTCAATTATAAGTCGTCTTGTCAATAGGGTTTACAGAGATTTGGAAACTGCGTGGGAAAATATTGTTAAGATTAATATTGAACAAAAGAGTATTGAAACCAACCCGCAGTTTATTCAGGTTGTACCACCCGGTGAAACGGTTGTTGTTGTATCTTTTCAGATAAAACTATTCCAATCAACCGGATTATTAACTGTTTGTTATCCGTATGTATCATTAGAGCCAATTATCAATAAGCTATCAGGGCAAAACTGGATTGATGCTACTAAGAAGAAAAATCTTGATATTGATAAAAATGTAAATCTTAGCAATCTCTATTCAGTAAAATCAGAATTATCAGCTGAATTATTGAAAACTAATATTTCAATGAGCGAATTTCTTTCTTTAAAAGTAGGTGATATTATTCCATCGGAGAAAAAAATAAGTTCACCGATAGATATATTTGTAAATTCAAGAAAAAAATATGCCGGACAACCCGGATTAACAGGAAAGAGAAGAGCTTTCCAAGTGACCGATGTTTATGAAGACATCGTAGAGGAGGTTTAGTATGACGGATGAAAAACTTCCGAATGCCGATGACTCTCAAGTTGATGGTGAAAGTATTGAGACTCCAGAAGAAAATCTGGAAGGATCGGAATCTGAGGCAGAACA
>QNAD01000134.1 GCA_003641345.1 Candidatus Zixiibacteriota bacterium
CTGGAAATTCTTCAGATAATCAGCCTGTAACTGAAAATGATAATCCACATCCAATTACAACTTACGGTCATTCTAAATTAGCCGGAGAAAAAATAGCATTATCTTACAAAAATAAATTAAATGTCTGTGTTATCCGTCCATCGGGAGTGTATGGTCCGGGTGACAAAGAAATTATGACATTATTCCAAACTGTCAACAATCATCTAAAGCCGTTCATTGGTGACTGTTCGCGAAAATTACAGCTGGTACATGTTGATGATCTTTGTCGTGGAATCAGTAAAGCAATGACCACAAATACAAATTCCGGTTCAATTTATTTCATCTGTGAGAAAAAAGCATATAGTCTTAAGGAATTGATGAATATTTTAGAAACTGCATCTGGCAAGAAAGCAATCCCTGTTTATATTCCTTCATCTTTGTTCAAGTTAATCGCTGCCTTCTCAGAAACTGCATTTAAAATTGTCGGAGCAACACCGATGCTTACTCGTGAGAAAGCTGGCGAACTTTTAGCATCGTGGGAAGTTTCAACTGCAAAAGCGAAAAAAGAGTTAGATTTTGAATCTGCAATAGATTTTAATATAGGTGCCAAAGAAACATATAGATGGTATCGAGAGAAAGGATGGCTTTAGTGTTTCACTCATCACTTTTGATTGCCTGTTTGATAATTGCCGGAATTTATTTGTTTGCTATCAGCTTAATTTTTTATCTCATTGAAAGAAAGATGCATCTATCATCGCAAATTCCTCAAGAAATGATAGAGAATTTTACGTTTAGCTGGTTTATAATAAATTTTATAATGGAATTTATGTTCTTTGTGGCAATTCCAGCTATGGCATTTGGTTTCTTCTATGTAATTCTTCCTCTTGATGCTATTAGAGCCGGAATGGCTGTAGCTTTGACGGCATTAATATTAGGAGCAATACCATTTATGATGGGACTTACAATGCGTATCAAATTCCCATTGCCTTTTATTCTGTTTAATCTTCTAAGTTATTTACTAAAAGCGAGTGGTGCGGTTATAATAATCGGTTATTTATATTCTTTATAAGAGGTGTTGAAAAACCATTCAATTCTATTCCACACGCCCCTGAGTATTTTCAACCGCAGGCGAACAAAGCAATCTAAATTTTTGAATCTTATGATAATGAGATAACCACGTTATTACCTAACAGATTATTTCAATTATTATCAACTTAATTAAAAAAAACCTTTATTAAGCATAATAATTCTTTACTATTCAGTTATGGATTTATCCAAAAGTAAAATATTAATTACCGGTGCCTCGGGACACTTGGGGAAACAACTTGTTTATGATATGGTAAAATCAGGGATTAAGCCAATTTGCCATGTCCGTGAAACATCTGATACCAGATTGATTGATTCGTTTGATCTTGAAAAAAGAGTAGCCGACCTTAGAAACCTGAAACAACTTGAAAAATTGGTCGAGGGAATTGATTTTATAATTCATACCGCGGCAATTGTTGACTTTCGGCAAGACCGTCTGACCCAGTTTGCAAGTATCAATACGGTCGGAGCGGTGGACCTGTTTAAGATTTCATCGCGTGCCGGAGTTAAAAAATTTCTACATATATCAACAGTTGCCGCAATCGGAGCTTTATCATATAGAAAAAAAATTAATAACCATCTCAATGAAAACGATTATCCTACCGCAGATGAAAATACAAAGTTCAATCTGGAAAATCTTCGTATCCCTTATATTATATCAAAATATGCCGCTGAAAAAGAACTTCTCTTGGAAGCAGAACATAATCATACCCAGTTAATTATTGTTAATCCTTCAATAATTTTAGCTCCGTCCCGAAGTGGTGATAATAGAGATGCGGCTCTTAGAAGATTTTTCAAAAGTTTTATAATGCCGGATTATGGTAATATTATGAATCTTGTTGATATTCGCGATGTCTCGCAAGGCATCATGCTGGCACTTGAAAAAGGAAGCCCAAACGAAAGATATATTTTAGGAGGCGATAATTTAACTGGGCGGGATTTGGCTTTGACAGCATCGGCAATCTTAGGCAAAGTTCCGCACCTGATTAAAATGCCCAAAAAAATATTAAATTTAGTTGCTACCTCGCCGGTTCTGGCTAAAAAATTTAGTGGCATCTCGAAAGTTAAACTCTATCCTGATTTGATTAAGCTATTGGATTATGACTGGGTCTATTCCTCCAATAAGGCAAGGAGGGAATTAGGGTATAATTATAGATCGATTTATGTCTCTCTAAATGACATTCTCAATAACGGCTTCACCGACTACTTGGATGACTAACCCGCAAAGCTGGTTTGATTTGTATATCAATTGGCTTATCTCAAATAAAAAAACGGAAATAAAACTTACTGTGGGCGGCAGACGCCATCGTCTGCCCCAGTTTTTCAGTTTTGTTCATCCTCAGCAGATGAATATTCGCCAATGCGAACTGTGCACAATAATAAACAACCCAAAATAAGTTTGTGTTTGCCACTCCCTAATTTCAATTATTTACCAGGTGATACCTGTCAAACAGGCTAAGCCTGTTATTTTACTATTTGGATAATCTGTTTGAATTGGTCACCTTCGGCAATTTTCTGCATTTCAAACAGCGCCATTTCAACCGATGTCAAAGTTGCGCCAAGTTTTTTAATTCGCTCAATACCCAAAGTGTAATTATATTTAAGCCGTGAGGCACAAGCGTCTGTTACCAGAAAAACCTCGTATCCATTTTTAATCAGATCAACACAGGTTTGATAAACACAAATATGAGTTTCAATACCAGTAACAAGAATCTGTTTTCTGTCCAGCTGTTCTAATTTTGCATCAAATCCTTCACCGCCACTACATGAAAAAGTTTTTTTGGTAAGAAGTTCTACCCCTTCGAGTTCTTTTTTTATCTCAGGTGCGGTCTCACCAAGTTTTTCAGGAATTTGCTCTGTCCAGACAATCGGCATCTCAAATGTTTTTGCCGCTTTAATCATTCTGATTGTACTTGCGAAAAGTCTATCCTTTTTGTGCACCAGAGTAGAAAGCCTTCCTTGAATATCAATAACCAACAACACAGCATTATCTTTGTTCAGCATAAAATCTCCATTTAAAAATATTTATATTGGAAAGGAATAAATGAAATTTTCAAGAAATGTCAACTTGAGTTATTGGTGCAAAATAAATGAAAAACCGGTCATGTATAAACAGGCCGGCTTTTCAACAGGAGAAGAATCTTATCAGTCTTTTTTCTCTTTATCACTCAGGGCAAAATCTACTTTGTAAGTTACCCAAACAGCTACGCGTAAATTTCCTTGCATAGCCGGTTTAAACTCACAACCGTAAGCTGCTTTAATAGCTGATTTATCAAATGCATCAAATCCGGAAGATTTCTTTGCCAGTGCTTTTTTTACTTTCCCATCTGTATCGACTAACGCTGTTATCCAAACAGTACCTTTAATACCTTCCTTCTTTAATTTCTCAGGATAATCTGGAATTGATTGTTTTATCATCTCCGGCATTACATCAACTGCTACGAAATCATCAGGTGAAGGGAATTCAGATTGTTTGTTGAATTGAAGTTGTTTCTGTTTTGTGTAAAGCAGGGATAGTTCTTTTTTAATCTGCTTTTCTTTTTTTGCCAGTTCTTCATTTTCGTAGTTAGACTGTTCGTTTTTTGCCTGGATATCTTTAAGTTTAAATTCAAGCAGAGTTATTTTTTTAGTAAGTTCATCCTTCTGCATTTCAAGTTTAGTGTCTCGTTTTTCTTTTGTTACAACTTTACGAGCATCATCCCCAGCCATTAGCTGGATACCTGACAAAGGTAAGATTAAAACAAAAGTTGCAATTAAACTAAATTTAACAACAGAATTCTTAACGGTTAGAATTCTGTTTTGTTTACTTAAAATAGACATAAGCCGTCCCTCCAATTGAGTTTTTCTTGCCATATTAACATTCACCGGTGAGACCAAAAAATTATATTTCAAATTGCGCGCTATATTCAATAAATATTTTGCATACGATTGAGCATTGGCACCATTGTGAAGAACATAATTATCACACACAATCTCTGCATCAATGATCATCTTCTTGCGGCAAACCCATACCAGCGGATTGTACCAATATAAAGCGGACACTAAAGAACTTACAATAATCCAGAAAGTATCTTTTCTTTTGATATGTGCAAACTCATGAGTTAATACCATTTCAATTTTATCATCCGACCAATCAACGGCTTTTTTAGGTAGGATAATCCGATAGTTTTTTAGCCCCGATACAAAAGGAACAGTAATATGTTCGGAATAATATATTTTATATGGTCTTGTAAGATGCATCTTTTTAGAAATTAAATTTGCTATTTCAGAGATTTTACCTGAAGCAATAAAAGATGACCTATTTTTGATATGGCTTGAAATTGATTCTCCCAGAATCGAACGCAAAATCACTAATGTAAAACCGGATACCCAGATGAATATTAGTAGTTGAGCCCAATTAAATCCAGATGACATACTGTTGTCAATTTTTGTAGAAATATCCGGATTAATCAGAATCGGATTTATAGTATCATTTATTGTTGAAAGAAAATTCAACTGTGATATCTGAAAACTTGGAATACAAACAGATAATAATGGCAGAATTAGAAGTGAAATAAATGACAAACGAAAAACAAAATTACGATTAGCAGGTGATTTTATAAAAATCAGATTTATCAGATAAATCAATCCGAAAAATAGAACGCTTTTTATGCCCATTGAAATTAATATCTCAATCATCACTTTGCTCCTTTTCACGATAATCATCAATAAGTTTTGATAACCGTTCAAAATCATCTTCGGATAACTGAGAACTTTTCATACTTATCAATGCCGCTACCACATTTTCAACCGAGCCATCAAAAAATGTATTGACCATCTGTTTGAGCATCTGATTGCTGGCTTGTTTTCTTTTTATAACCGGCGAATAAACATAAGCTCTTCCATTCTTTTTATGCCGGACATAACCCTTGTTTTCCAGAATCCCCAAAATTGCACGAACCGATGAATAATTGGGTGAATCGGGAATCGCCTGTTGAACCTCGCTTACTGTGGCAGTTCCATTTTGATAGATAACATCCATTATCTGCCGTTCACGGCGACTTAACTTTTCAAATGCTTTTATCATATTTCCCTCAAATATTTATTAATAAACGAACCAGCAATTAACTTCGTTTAGTCTATCTGCTAAAAATTTAGCATTAATTATTTTGTTTGTCAAGTATTAAATGCTAAAAAATTAGCAGCAACGCGGTTACCTTAAAGCTGACACAACCAGTTTGATTTTATTGAAATTTGGGCAAATATGAACCTAAATATCGGTTTTTACTCAAATATGACGAGATAAATAAAGTATATAAATATGAGGCTGATTAAGCCTGCGGCTATCAATGAAGAGTAGGCGAAGAACTTCTTGAGTTTTTCATATTTCATATAGTACCAATTTACCAGCAAAATTGAAACAAAATAGCAATGCTACCGTTATAAGGTATGCAGTTAGATAAAAACGTAACTGCGATCTTTGGTTGTTAATTTCTGACCGATATAGTATATTGGACTTGTTGATTTATAGTTCTTTGAAAACTGAGGTTTAACCTTTTTTTTAAACTTCAACGGTGGCAAGCCACGTTCTTTGGATGAGCAGTAGAAAAAATTGTTTTGAGATATCTGTTTTTGATATCAATTAAGCTTGTTTGTCCGCTGTCCGAAGGATTCAAAAACACAATGTGTTTCGGGGGTGACTTGGTTTCGACGGGTTTAGTGAGGGGTTATTGGCGTGTCGAGGATGTCTGGAGCCTCGTAAAAAATCCGGTCAAAACAATTACTTGGCGAAAATAATTACGCCATGGCTGCCTAATTTAGGTTCAGCCCGTTGTACCTGATCTTATGCCTTCAAGATTGGGATATAGCGCCGTTAAAGAAGGCTCGGCTTTTTGATGTCTATAAGAGAAGCTTAAACTAATAGACTGGTTATATCAGTGGCCTGGCTTTCGGCAGTTGTTATAGCGAGAAACTATAGATAGCCTACACACGTAGATGATGACTTGACATTAAATTCGGACGGGGGTTCGATTCCCCCCACCTCCA